>CBETWC010000419.1:0-1981 GCA_965539925.1 uncultured bacterium | reverse complement strand
TGATGAATGGGCCATCACTCGGGTTCTCACCTGGAGCATTCGTCTTGGCATCGATGACGATCCCCGGCGCTGATCCGAAGTAGCTCGATGTATCGCTATCGCTCACCGTGGCCCCAAACTCTGCCATTGCAGAGACGGTTCCGGTGTTGTTGAACTGACCGGCGACTGCAGCGCCATCCGCAGTGCAGGTTATGGACTGACCGGCCGTCAACGAAGTCGTCGGGCATGAGACCGCACCGACCGCCGGATCGGACACGGCGATTCCGGTCAACGCTTGATCTCCCTCGTTCGTGACAAGGTAGCTCCATGTCACCGGGGCGCCGACCTCGATGTATGGCCCGTCCGAGCCGTTCGTGGCTGCGTCTATCGACACTTCAGCTCGGGCATCCGCGAGATGGAACACGGTGCGATGGTCATCGGGCGTTGTCGTCTCGTCGTACTGCCAGGTCGCCCCACCCTCAAGCGAGACTCCACCGGACACCATCGATATGCGCACGCCGTCGAAGAGCCCGAGCGGAGTCGAGGCCGTGTACTTGTACTTGTCGCGGAACTTGGAATCGGGGCCGCTATCGGATCCTTCACTGAAGGGGTCCGGGATCACATCGTCGAATGGCACGCCGCCGCGCAGAAACTCGATACGTATGTGCGCGTCGAACTTCGCTTCGAAGTCGAAGTCGACGGAACTGATCATCTGGCCGTTGTCGAGAACCGCTGAACCCAACTCGAGGGTTAACGCCTCGGTCAATCCACCGTCAAGCGCATCAACTCGGCCACAGTCCTGTCCGTTGCCGTTGCCCTTCTCGTTGACTCCGATGCCTCCCTCGACAAAGCCGATCGGTGCGTCCGTGACATCCCGTCCGTGCTTGTCGTAGGTCGATGCTGAAAGCTGCATGATCGGCCCATCGAGCGAGTCCTCTGAGACGGTGCAGGCGTTGCGTCCGAGGAGTACTGACTGTGTCGTGCCTGTGCCGTACTGGAACTCGTTCGTTCCCCCATCGAGCACGAGAACGATCTCCGACGGAGGATCGGTCATCGCGATTCCGACCGCCACGGAACCAACAACTGCCAACGCAGCTGTCAACAACCCGACCGTCAATCTCCGCGCGCGTCGTAGTTTCTCCGCCTTTGACATGGTGTGCCTTCCGTGGTCCCTATTTGCCCTGTGGACAACCCTACAGAAGGCAGACCGAGCGCGCTATGGAAATATCTGGAAGCGGCGTGCTACTTCTGAGCAGCTTTCCAAGCCTTCTTGCGTTCCTTCATATCGGCGCGGTCAGCTTCCGATCGCACCTCTGAGATGTTCGGCCATTCGGGGAGATTGTCGCCCCAACCGTCGGGCTTGATACCGAACTGCTGTGCGAGGACCGCCGTGTAGACCCGTGCCTTGTAGTCGCCGAACCCAGGCATCTTCTTGATGCTCTTGAGCAGCGCCGCGCCCGTGTCGACACCATTCCAGATCGCCTCAGGATCGCCGTCATACTCATCGACGATGAAATTGGCGACGGCCTGTGTGCGTTTCGCCATGTTGGCCGGGAAACGATGCAGCGCAGGCTTCTCACGGAACACATCCTCGAGTACCTGTGGATCAATCGAGGCGATGGTGCGGGCGTCGAGCGCCTTCCCGAGTCGCTCCTGCAGCACATACGGTCCCGCGAATGCCTTCTCGACCGGCACCTGCTGGTACAGCGTCATGCCGACCAGAAGCGCAAAGTGGTTCTGTCCAAGTAGTTCGTTCGCCGCCGCATCATTCGTGAAGTGAATCTCGCTCATGCACAGACGGTAGTACGCACTGCTCATCCACTCTGGCGGTCATGATGATGTGCAAGTGAGTTCGCCACTCAACCACCTGGAGATCTCAGTGAGCTCCGTCTGATTCTCATCGGTCAGCAACTGGGCCTTGAGGTCATCGAACGACGCGCTCGATAGCGTCCAACCGAGAGGTGCCTGTACGCCAGGATGAGCCCGAGTCGTCAAACGCGCA
>CBETWC010000418.1:0-2002 GCA_965539925.1 uncultured bacterium | reverse complement strand
CAAGGTTGCCCCGCCATTCCGGCTTGCAGAGTTCGACATCATGTTCGGAGAGGGGATCTCGCGTGAGGGAAGCCTCATCGACGTGGCTGTTGAGCACAACATCGTGCGCAAGGCGGGAGCCTGGTACACCTATGACGGTGACCAGCTCGGCCAGGGACGCGAAAAGGCGAAGGGCTATCTGCGTGACAATCCCGAGCTTGCGATGCAGCTCCAGGATCAGGTTCTGCGAGCCGTCGGAGTCACCGAGGATGAATCCGAGGAGTCCGTGGCTCCGGAGGAAGCCGATGTGGGCGCCCCGGAGGAAGAAATCTGAGGAATCAGGTTTTCGCGTTCCCGAACTCGGCTCCATGAGGTACCATCGGGTTCAGGCACACGAAATTACTGAAAACTGGACTTCTGGAACGTGAACGAAGCAACACGAGATACACGGTGAAATAGGGCTTTCCGCCCTGACAACCGAATATGTCGTGCGTGTGCCGAGCCTTCTATGGCTCGGCACGTTTCGTTTCAGAGGCAGAGGAACGAGGACCGCAATGGAACAGATGCTGAGTCTGCTCATACCGGGGTTGGTCGTGACGGGGGTATTCCTTGGGGGAATGCTCATCGGTCGCCGGCTTGTCAAGATCCCCCTGGCTCCCGAAGAGATCATCGCAGACGCACGAATCGATGCCCAACGCATCCTGGCGCGAGCGGAAGAGGATGCTCGGGCGTACGCCGACACCTACCGGGATCGAGAAGACGCGACACTCGAACATCGTCGGGTTGAGATCGATTCGAAGCATGCGACACTCGAACAGCGGACGGCAACGCTTGAGCAGCGGGCAGCGAATCTTGCCCAACGTGAAGAACTACTCATCGACACAGAACGAACGGCGAAGGATGCCGCCATGGAAGCGGCACGGTCCCAGGAGGAAGCACGGCTCGAGCTCGAAGCGCTTGCTGGTTTCGATTCGGCCGCAGCGAAGGAAGAGCTGCTCCAGAAGGTCGAAGACGAGGCCAGGCGCGACGCAATGGTCCTGGTGCGTGACATCGAGACCAGATCAAGGGAAGAGGCAGCGAGGAGGTCGCGCAGGATTCTTGCCACCGTGATCCAGAGGGTTGCGTCCGAGGTCGTTTCAGAGACCACAACATCGTCTGTGCCACTGCCTTCGGACGACATGAAGGGCCGGATCATCGGACGCGACGGCCGCAACATCCGAACCTTTGAGGCGGTGGCCGGGGTCGATCTGATCGTCGATGACACGCCAGAAGCTGTCTCCGTGTCCACCTTTGATCCGGTACGGCGTGAAGTGGCCAGGCTTGCGCTCAGCCGACTCGTAGAGGACGGGAGAATCCACCCGACGTCGATCGAAGAGGCCTATGTGAAGGCCAAGGACGAGGTTGAGCAGTCGATCAAGGACTCGGGCGAATGGGCGATGCTTGAAGTCGGCATCAGCCGCATGCATCCTGAGTTGGTAACGCTGCTCGGTCGTCTGAAATATCGCACGAGTTACGGGCAGAATGTGCTGAACCACCTCGTGGAGGCGGCTCACATTGCCGGTATGTTGGCGGCGGAACTCGGCATCGATGAGATCGAGGTAAGGCGTGCCGCGTTCCTCCATGACATCGGCAAGGCGGTGAGCCACGAAGTTGGAGGTTCCCACGCCCTCATCGGTGCAGAGATCGCTCGTCGCTTCGGCGAGGATGCCGCGATTGTCCACGCGATCGAAGCGCACCACAACGAGGTCGAGCCCCGTACCTTGACGGCAGTGCTAGTCCAAGCGGCCGATGCAGTGTCGGCTGCACGGCCGGGAGCGCGACGTGAAGCCCTCGATTCGTACGTGCGCAGGCTCGAGCGTCTCGAAACGATCGCGATGGACTTCGACGGGGTGGAGCGCGCATTTGCGCTGCAAGCCGGCAGGGAGGTCCGGGTCATCGTGGATCCCGGCACGCTCGACGACATGGCGTCCCAGTCGCTTGCTCGTTCCATAGCGAAGAGGCTCGTGGACGATCTACAGTATCC
>CBETWC010000417.1:0-2003 GCA_965539925.1 uncultured bacterium | reverse complement strand
CTGCTGCCGGACGCTCGGCCGGCTGAGCAACGTAGCTGACGTCTAGGCTCGGAGTCGATGGGACTTATCGACATATTCGATCTAAAAACGGTCATTGCCCTCGCGGAATCGCGCATCTATGAACGCGGTGTCCGGTACTTCGCCGATGGACGTGTAGAGCCAGAAGCAGGGAGTACCGAGCGCGTGAGGGCGACGGTGCGCGGCACACTCCCATACACCGTGGATCTTTGGATCGACCGAGGAAACCCCGAGTGGTCGTGCACATGTCCGTATGCCGAGGACGGCGCCTTCTGCAAGCACTGTGTTGCGGTGGGGCTGCTGGTTGCGAGCGGTTCCGATTCTGTCGGCAGAGCCATCTCGCAGACCGACGACGATGCTACCGGCGTCGATGTAGTGGACCATGTCAAAGCACTGCCGCGCGAGCGACTGGTGGAGATCGTGCTCGAGCAGTGCGAGAAGGACTGGCGGCTCGCAGATCGGATGGTCGCGGAGGTACAGGTCGCTCGCGGCAGTGGCCCTGACACCGACATGTGGCAACACCGCATCGACTCAGCGTTCGCTCCTTTCGATGACTTCATCGACTACCGGGAGGCAGGGGATTGGGCGTCCGGCGTCTTCGAGGTGCTCGATGGGCTCGCGGATCTCCTGGGCGCCGGGCTGGGAGAGGCCGTGATTGAGCTGACCGAGTACGCCCACCGAAGAGCCGATGCTGCCATTGAATACCTGGACGACTCCGCCGGTTGGCTGACCGGGATCGAGGCACAAATCAGCGACCTGCATCATGAAGCGTGCGAGGCAGTGCCTCCAGATCCGGTGGCGCTGGCACGTCGCCTTGCCGACCTGGAACTCACCTCGGAACTCGATGGATTCCATCGTTCAGCGACCGCCTACTCGGACCTGCTCGGTGAGGCAGGCATCGACGAGTTCAGAAGGATCGTCGAATCCGAGGTGAACGCTGGCGATGACACGATGCACGAGTGGGGTGGCCGTCAATTCGCTCTCGATCAGGCCAGGATCGGGGTTGCCATCGCTAGTGGAGACCCCGACGAGCTGGTCGCCGTTCAGGAAGGGAATCTCACGTCACCACGGGACTACCTCGAGATCGCCCGCATGATGCTGTCGAGCGATCGTGTAGACGAGGCAGTGGAGTGGTCCCAACGGGGACTTGCCGAGTTCGCCGATCGCACATTCCAGCTGCCTGAATTGCGCGACTTCCTGGCAGAGATCCTCCGCTCACAGGGAAGGGACCTCGATGCCGTGGACCTCTACTGGATCGGATTCCTCGCAGCCCCCTCGATGACGAGTTACCGGAGCCTCCTCAATGAAGCCAGCGGCGACGCTGATGCTTGGCGGGATCGCTGCATCGAGTCGCTTCGCATGGATCTGGCCGAGGTGAGCGGGGAGGAGATCGCCGTTCCGTCCAGGCGTGTCAGCTACCCGGCCAGTGCGCTGATCGAGATCCTGTTGTACGAAGGCGAACTGGAGAGCGCGTGGATCGTGGCCAGCGAGCACGGCTGCAGCGATTCGACGTGGATGACCCTCGCCCGTGCTCGTGAGGACAGCCACCCCCTTGCATCGATCGCAGTGTATGAGCGCACGGTCTTCGACGAGATCGACAAGAAGAAGCGCAACGCCTACCTGGCTGCTGTTGATCTACTGAGTCGTATCCGGGATCTCGCCGACAGTGCAGGGCAGTCTGACCGGTTCACGGACGTGATCGAACGCGTCCGTTCCGAGCACCGACCGAAGCGAAGCCTCATGGCGATGCTCGATGACAAGGGTTGGTAGCACGGTTCGGTGGAGGTCAGCCGACGGACTTCGCCCAACCAGTCCTCGCGTCGGTGTCCGCGCTGGGTGCGATGTGCGTCAAGATCGTCACCGAGGCCCTTCACCACGCAGACATTCAGCGGTCGCGGAGGCTCCGGCACTACTCCAACCCTGCGAACAGTTGCTGTGTGAACGTTGTGCAAACGGATTCGACACGGTCCTGGGGGACAACTCCG
>CBETWC010000416.1:0-2006 GCA_965539925.1 uncultured bacterium | reverse complement strand
TATGGCAATCGATATCGGGAGAGCCTCGCGCGTCGCTCCAATGGACTGAGCCAGTGACACACCCGACAGTCTCGCTCTGTGATCTGCTCTGGCTTCGTCGATCCCTGCTGCCAGCGTCGGAGTCGTGCTTGATGCTCGGGCAGCGGCCAGCACTTCCTCGATCGGCTCGTCCTGTCCGGGATACGGCGCAGCCTCACCCCACCCGAATGGCCCATCACCGAAGCGGACAAGGGCAACGCTGCGAGACCTGACCGTGTTCGAAGCTGTCGTGAACGCGTTCCTCAGTGGAATCTCGAGGTGGAATGTCGTGATTGGTTCGTCGGCCATGTGCCTCCGTCGATACGGCGACAATAGCGCTGTGAATGACCCGAATCGCGTGGCCTCAGCGGTAATGTCCACGCTGGGAATGGCCCGCAGCACAAGGAGTGAACATGACTGACAACGCACCAGAAGAACAGGTTCAACCATCGACCGAGGGTGAAGGCGCCGACCTCATGCCTCGTTTTCTTGCACGGCTGATCGACAGCCTCTTGTTATCGTTCGTGATGTTCGCCATCATTGTTCCAATCGTCTTCGTGAGCATCCTCGGCACGTCCGGTGGCCTGTTCGGAGGATTTGGCGTCGGCCAACTCTTCATCGGCATCGTGTGGACAGCGATCGTCATCGGGTACTTCGCCTATATGGAGTCCTCCCGAGGTCAGACCTTGGGCAAGATGGCCATGAAGCTCAGGACGGTGGGACCCGACGGACAGAACCCAACGTTCGAAGCAGCAGCGAGGCGCAACGCCTTCTATGTCGTTGGCATCATCCCCGTGATCGGTGGATTCGCCTCACTCGCCGCAGTTCTGTACATCGCCTGGACGATCAACGAGTCGTCAACACATACGGGTTGGCACGACGAGTTCGCAGGTGGCACCAGAGTTGTGAAGACTGCCTAGTTCACCTCATCGATCGAATGAAGTGGCTCCCGCCGAGGGGGCCACTTCTGTCAGTGCGTCACAGGCGGTAGCCTCGCGTTGGAGTGCTCAAGGAGGCCCGGTGAAGCTCATTGAATGTGTGCCAAATTTCTCAGAGGGCGCAGACCGTGCCGTCATCGACGCAATAACGGATGAGATTGCGGCTGTCGATGGGGCCTTGCTCCTCGACGTCGATCCAGGCGTCGCCACAAACCGCACAGTTGTGACATTTGTGGGATCGCCCGAAGCAGTCGAAGAGGCAGCGTTTCGTGCAATAGCGAAGGCAGCGCAACTCATCGACATGACTCTCCACTCCGGGGAGCATCCACGCATGGGGGCGACCGATGTGTGCCCGTTCATCCCGGTCGAGGGTGCCACCATGGATGACTGCATCGAGATCGCCCGCAGGCTCGGTGAGCGGGTGGGAGACGAACTCGACATCCCCGTCTACCTCTACGAGCACGCTGCTCGCGACGGAAGACGATCACTCTCGGATGTGCGTAGCGGCGAGTACGAGGGCCTCGCTGCACGCGAGAACAGTCCCGACCATGGCCCCGCGTTCAATGCCTCCGCCGGTGCAACAGCCATAGGCGCGCGACAGTTCCTGATTGCGTACAACGTGAACCTCAACACATCAGACAAGCGCCTTGCACATCAGGTTGCTTCGGCAGTCCGCACATTGGGTACTGCCACAAGGGACGCTGAAGGGAAGATCATCAAGAACGAGCACGGGAAGACCGTCTTCGCCCCGGGACGGTTCGAGGAGGTGAAGGGTGTCGGGTGGTACATCGACGAGTACGACAGGGCCCAGGTGTCTCTGAATCTCACCGACACGTCGGTATCGCCCCTCCACGAGGTATTCGAAGCGTGCCGACAGGAAGCAACGAGCAGAGGCATGCGTGTCACAGGCTCGGAACTGGTGGGTCTGGTCCCACTTGAGGCAATGCTTGCAGCAGGGGATCACTTCCTGCACGCTCAAGGAAGCACGACCGCGATCCCGGAAGCGTCCCGTATTGCCATGGCGATGACATCGCTCGGCTTGGACGAAAT
>CBETWC010000415.1:0-2006 GCA_965539925.1 uncultured bacterium | reverse complement strand
CAAGAGAGGCATGATCACCAAGCGATAGACCTGGAACTCGGATGCGCCGTCCACTCGGGCAGCCTCCCTGAGGGCTTCGGGAACTGCGCGCAAGCCGGCGAGGTAGAGAGCCATCGTGTACCCGGACATCTGCCATACAGCGGAGATCGCTACAGCGGCGATACCCCATGTAGGCGTCGCGTACCAACGGTTGATCAAGAAGTCCAAGCCGAGATTGTCGAAGAGGAGGTTGAGTCCGCTGAGGCGATCACCTTGTGCCGGGTTCATCAACCAGCGCCAAACGACGCCGGTCACGATGAAGGAGATCGCCATTGGGAAGAGGAAGAGGCTGCGATAGAAGCCCTCAGCCCGAATCCCCTTGTCGAGAAGGAGAGCGAGACCGAGTCCGATCAACAAACAGCCGAGAATGAAGACAACCGTGAAGATCGCCGTGTTGACGATATCGATATGAAATCGCCTGTCAGATGCAAGGTTCACGAAGTTCTGCGCACCGATGTAGGTGTAGTCGGGGGTCAGCCCTTTCCACGCGCTCACCGATACACGGGCAGTCCAGATGATGAATCCATAGACGAAGATCATCACGGCCAGCAGGGAGGGGAGCACCCAGAGGAGACCCCACCAGTCGTCCATGCTGAACCGCTTCCGGTTCGGTTCGGATACGGTGTCTTCGACTACACCGTCAGTGTGCGTCGCCGCGGTCACGTTCGCCTCGTTCTCCCTGTGAGTGAAGTGTGCCCGCCCGTCCGTAGGACGGGCGGGCACATCAGAATGGATCAATCGATCCAGACGTTATCAGCCGGACGCTGCGTGTGCGGCCACCAGCGCATCCTGGAACGCATCCAGGTCGCCATCGAGAAGGAACAGGCCAATCGCCGTGTCGATCTCAGACTTCCACGAGTCGTTGGCCACGACACCGTGGGTGAGGCTTCCAACGACCGTGTCTGAGGCCCAGTCGTCCATTGCTGACAGGAGGTACTCGCCGTAGAGCGAGCGGTCGCCATCACTGCGGGCAGGGATCGATCCCTTGACCGGGTTGAAGGCGTCCTGTCCTTCGAGCGAACCCGCAACGGTCAACCATGCGATTGCCGCTTCACGGTTCGGTGCGCTCTTGGCAAGTACGAAGCTGTCCGACAGGAACTGGAAGTTGCCGTCGGTGCCCGGAGTGGCTGCCCAGACATAATCGGTCTGAGGCGTCTTCTCGAGTTCGCGGAAGAAGCCTTCCTGCCAGTCACCCATGATGTTGAATGCTGACGAACCGTCGAGCACGAGCTGGCCTGCATCCTGCCAGGACAGAGCCGGTGCATCTTCGTTCGTGTAGGTGAGGATCTTGTCGAAGTCGGCAAGTCCCTGCGTGACCTCGGCGGAATCCCATGCAACGGTGCCGTCCCACAGGCCGGTCCATGCATCAGGTCCCATCGAAGCAAGCATGATCGTCTCGAACAGGTGCATCGTGGTCCACTGCTCACCCATGGCGAGCGGTGCTTCCATTCCACCGGCCTTGAGCGTGTCAAGAGCCGCGAAGAAGTCGTCAAGCGTTGTCGGCATATCGGTGCCAGCATCGGACAAGACCGTGGGGTTCGCCCACAGAACGTTCGATCGGTGAATGTTCACCGGTACCGAGTAGATGTTGCCGTCCTTCGAGATGAGCGGGATCAGCGTCTCTGGCATCACATCGAGCCAGCCCTGCTCGTCATACAGGAAGTTCAGAGCTTCGAGCTGGTCTGCAGCAACGTACGTGCCGATGAGCTCCTGCCCTGCGTGACCCTGCCAGCTATCCGGGGGATCGTTCGCCTGCAACCGGGATGCCAGGACAGCGCGTGCGTTCGTGCCTGCTCCGCCGGCAACGGCTGAGTTCACGAACTCGAGGTCAGGGTACATCTCGTTGAAGATGACGATCATCGCGTCGAGGCCGGCTGCTTCGCCGCCACCGGTCCACCAGGAGAAGACCTCAACCGAACCGGTTGCTGCTTCTGGGGTGTCGCCGGTGTCGCCGGCCGTTGTCGTTG
>CBETWC010000414.1:0-2012 GCA_965539925.1 uncultured bacterium | reverse complement strand
AGAACACACGGCTCATGTGGAGGAACACAGTGAGCACCATGAGGTGGGCTCCCCACCTGTGCATGTTGCGAACCAACTGTCCGAAGGCAACGTCGGATGCGAGAGCCTGCAGATCGAAGTAGGCCTGTGGTGATGTGGGCCGGTAGTAGAACATCAAGAAGATGCCCGTGACCGTCAACAGAATGAACAGGAAGAAGCTCAGCCCGCCGAGACACAGCGTGTAGGACAGCTTGACGCCGTGACGTTTCACCTTCACCGGGTGGAGGTGGTACAGCACGTTGTTCATCACCACGTAAGAGCGGTTGCGCGGTGAATCGCTGTTGTCTGCTCGCATGGGAGAACCCGGGCGGAATATGGAGTTCCACACCTGCGACTTGCGCACGTGATCTCCCATCCCGGTTACGGCTTCCTTGATGCCGCCCTTCCCATTTCCGTCTGCCAACCTGGCTCTCCTCGTCGTTCTTGTTCTCTACCAGCGCACGCCGTACGCGTAACCGCTCTTCGAATCTCGGTTGCCCGTGTCGAATTCCCAGGGCGCAGCTTCGATGCCATCTGGCTGCGCAGCAAGGGATCCGCCGAACTTGCCGATCGTGATCACATTCGTCGGGCACCTGTCCACACACAGTTTGCACCGCGTACACTCGGTGTCATCAATGAGAAAGATCGCCTGGTTCTCGGGCTTGATGTTGGGATCATCCACACCGAACGTCTCGGTGATGACCTCGGGGCTGAGGATGTGGATGCACTTCCATGGACAGATATCGACACATCCCGCGCACAGGATGCACTCTGACTCGTCGATGTGAATGAACTGCTTCGGCTTCACCGCGGCTTCCATGTAGCCGGTGTCGACTATCGCAAGCTGGTAGTCGTCACGAATCGGTGGTGTCTCGAGCCAGGCTTCTTTCGCCATCAGAGGTCAACTCGCATCGGTCGTCCGTAGTTCGATACGGGCGTGGGCGGGGGCGTGTCGACCTTGTCCTCACGTCCCTGCCACTTGTACATGAAGATGGGGACGATCAGGACCAGCGCCGTGACATACCCCGCTGAGATCATGTCCTTGAGCGCCGAATAGGAGATCGACACGTCATTGTTCAGTACGAGAATCGGCGGGATGGTCAAAAAGATCTTCTGAGGCGTCCACTCGAGCGTGGCCTGGGTGAGAGTGAGGAACTGGTTCGGGATGACTGCAAAAAGGATGAACATCAGTCCTGTGAACAGCACTGCTCCAAGCATTGCTCTCGCCCACGTCAGCGAACGTTGCCAGATGAACCCATAGGTGATTCCGGCCATGGAAATGAGCACACCACCGAGGGCGATCGTCTGAGCGATCGTGGCGAACACCCAGCCACGCGGAACGTTGGGATACAGAACCCGGCCCAGATCATCCACGTCGGGAGCCTCGGCCATGTGAACGACCATGGAGCCCGCCAGCATCACGACGAGGCCGACCGCGATGAGCGCGATACCTGCGATCAGATGCTTTCGTTCGTTCACTGGACTCCTCTGGGGCGAGAGCATTGTACGCAGTTGGTGTCGTCTCCGGTACTGATTCAAAGAGGGTTTCTTGAGCAAGGTGTGGCCGGGCAGTCTTTGATGAGGATTGCTGCCGTAGGCGCGGCTAAAGTCTCTGCCGCCGACAGTACACACCGACATCACACCCCAACAGAAGGACGCTGCAAGCGTGACCGCTGAGATCTCATCGAACGACGCAGCCGAGTCGGGTGCCACCGACGACCTGGTCCCCATGGTCGGCAGGTACATGCTGGTGGCAACCGCACTGCTCGTCCTCGGCCTGGTCATCACGGCTCTGGCAGCATTCCAACTCGTCCTCCCCTCGATGGCATCTGGTATCGGGTACACCAGCTACGGCCGGCTCGCTCCCGCCGGAAGGAACCTGCTGACAAACGGTTGGGTCCCGCTCGCAGGAATCGGACTTGCCTACTTCGTGATCACCCAGATCACAGGCGCAGAACTCAAGCGGAGAACCCTTGCCACTGTCGCTCTTGTCA
>CBETWC010000413.1:0-2014 GCA_965539925.1 uncultured bacterium | reverse complement strand
CCCCTCCTGAACATCGACTTCGTCGCTGTTCCGTCCTCCCTGAAGGGAGGACAATTTGTTGCACTCGAAACGCGACAGATCACCACAAGAGAAAGAATGGACGGAACCAGCGCGCACCTTCTACGCGGTTGCCTTCTCCATGCTGTGGATCGTGTCCACAACGACTCGACGCAGTTCGTCGGGGCGGAACGGTTTCAGTAGGTACTCGTCGGCGCCGAGCTCGGCTGCCTTGTCGATGTCGTCGGCATCGCCGCGGCCGGTCAGCATGATGACTGCGACTCCATCAAGTTCAGAACGGCTCCGCATGAACTCGAGGATGTCCCACCCGGACATGTCCGGAAGGCCCACATCGACGATCAACACGTCGGGAAGATCACGTGCCAGATATTCACAAGCTTGCGTGCCTGTCGAGGCCGATACGACCTCAAGATGGATCTCTCCGAGAACGACTTCAACAAGCCTTCTGATGACATGTGAATCGTCGACGACAAGTACTTGCTTCACCCGCGGTTCCCCCATTCGGTGCGCAATGAGTCCTACCCAACACCATCGGACTTTGACGCGAAAAACTTGAACGCGTGAAGCGACTTATGACGCGATTCTTGGCCGACCCAGCACAGGGAGCGTTGCGCGCTCCACGAATGCCTCGAGTTGTCGCAGCGTCCGCACCTGATCCACGCTGTCACACACACCCCTGTAGGCGGACATCACCGAGTCCCCCGTGTCCCAGAATCTCCTCGGTTCCGGGTTGAGCCAGAGCGTCGCCCTGGACCGGTCCGAGATGCGCTCGAACGCCTCGAACCCTGTGTCCCTGTAATTGTTGCGGGCATCGCCTGTGATGATCACGGTCGACCTTGGAGTGACGGCATCGGAGTACCGCTCCCACATCTCGTCGAACGATCGACCGTAGTCCGAGTGGCCATCCCTCCTCACGATGTCGGCTTCTCGACTCATCGTGACCAGGGCATCGGAGAAGTCAGTGTCTGGGGAGAAGTAACCGGTGACTTCGTCGAGACCATCGATGAACGCGAAGACACGCACCTTTGCCAACTCGGCCGAGATCGCGTAGGTGAGTTGCATCGTGAACCTCGCGAAAGTGGCCATGGAGCCAGAGACATCGCACAGGATCACGACTTCCGGCTTGGACTTTCGCGGTGGCTTGAACTGTGGCTCCAGCAGCACACCCCCGTGGCCGAGCGATCTCCTGATCGTCCGTCTGACATCCAGCCTCCCTTTCGACCCGTGCCGTCTTCGCTGTCCGAGGCGCGTAGCCAGCTTCCTCGCGAGAGGCCTGATCGCCCGCTCGATCTCCTCGATCTCAACTCGCGTGGCGTGCATCAGGTCGATGTCCTCCACCAGCGGCAACCTCCGATTGGTGGCTACCTGCTGGCGACCCCGGTCTTCGATCAATCGGCCCGTGATCTCCTGCTCGAGCTGATCACGGACCTGCTGCACAAGGGCTTCGGCACGTTCTCGTTCCAGGCGCTCCTCGATACCTCGATTCTCCGTACCAGAAGCGAGAGCAGCAATGAGCCTCGCAATCAGTTCCTCGCTATCGATCTGTCGCAGCACCCGGTACGCGTAGTACCTGCCCCCAACGGGCCGGCCGGGCTGCATGCCGGCATACCTGTCAACGGCATCCGCAACGAGCCTCCGAAGCCGGTCGCTGTTGCCAGCCATGAGGGCTTCCACGAGCGAGTCGAGGAGAGCTTCGCCGCCACCTGGCCCTCCCCCGGCCCCTGCACCGGCATCAGACGAATCGCCACCGTCCGAGCTGCCGTCCATGTCACCGACCGGTCCGAGCCCGAAGTACACGTCGAAGGCCCGATCGAATGCGCCGTAGTGCCTCGGATTCTTGATGAGAGTCGCGCCGAGGGTCGCACGCAGATTCTCACGCTCCGCCAGATCGGTGAACTCGATCGCCTCAGCAGCATCGATCGCCTCAACCATCGACACCGGGATCCCCACCGCTCGAAGCTCGTCAACGAACTCGGCGAGCGTGACGATCACTCTG
>CBETWC010000412.1:0-2015 GCA_965539925.1 uncultured bacterium | reverse complement strand
GCGCATCTCCCGGGCATCGTACGCGCATCGTACGCCATGCCCGATATCCACTGGGGATACGGATTCCCGATCGGCGGCGTTGCTGCGACCGATGTGGCCCGCGGCGGTGTTGTCTCCCCCGGCGGTGTCGGCTTCGACATCGGTTGTGGCGTTCGTCTGCTGTCCTCACAACTCACCGAGACCGACTTCGTCCGATACCGGGACCGGGTGATGGGAATACTGGACACTCGCATTCCCCGTGGGACAGGTAAGGGCGGGATCGCAGATTCGGGCCTTCTCGATCGGGTACTCGAACAAGGTGCACGTGCGGGCGTCGATGCTGGCTATGGCACCACCGCGGATCTGGCTCGGTGCGAGGAACGAGGAACATCCACCGATGCCCGGCCGGATCTCGTGTCTGTGGTGGCGCGCCAACGGGGCGCGGCTCAGATCGGCTCGCTTGGCGCGGGAAATCACTTCCTCGAGATCCAGGTCGTCGACGAGATCCTCGACGCTGTAACAGCCCAGGCGTTCGGGCTGGGCAAAGGAACCCTCACCATAATGATCCACTGTGGCAGCAGAGGCCTCGGTCACCAGACATGCAAGGACCATCTCGAGCTGATGGATCCCGCAATGGCACGTCACGGCATACAGGTCCCCGACCCCCAGCTCGCCTGCGTCCCTGCCGATTCGAGCGAAGGCGAGGCCTACCTCGGAGCGATGGCAGCTGCAGCAAACTTCTCGTGGGCAAACCGCCACATCCTCGCCCACGAAGCCAGACAGGCGTTTGTATCGGCGGTCGGAACCCGTTCCGACAATGCCGGATTCGAACTCGTCTTCGATGTGGCCCACAATCTGGCGAAGCTCGAAAGGCACCCTGTTGATGGCAACGAGAGGCTGCTGTGTGTGCATCGCAAAGGGGCGACGCGGGCGTTCGGTCCGGGCCATCGGGACATACCAGCGGATCTCAGGGCTGTCGGCCAGCCGGTCCTTCTCCCCGGAAGCATGGGAACGGCATCGTGGGTATTACGCGGTGTCACCGGTAACCCGGCGTTCGACTCCTCAGCACACGGTGCCGGGCGACTCATGAGTCGCGGTGCGGCGAGGCGTCGGGCGAGCGGAACGCAGGTACGCCGGGATCTGGAGCAAGCGGGGATCGCGATCGGCCACGGATCCGCGAAGTTGCTCGCCGAGGAAGCGCCCTACGCCTACAAGGACGTCGACGAAGTGGCACGGGCGTGTGAAGCCGCGGGTCTCGCGGCTCGGGTCGCCCGTCTCAGACCGCTTGGTGTCGTGAAGGCCTGACCTGCGACCAGTCCGGCGTCTGTGCACCGGAAACCCGACGAGCGCGATCACCGCAAGGCGGGATAGTGTTGGCGGTATGGCAACCGTCCGACCTGCCGCCGTCGCTGGCATGTTCTACCCGGCAGATCAGAAAGAGCTCCGCGGGTCCATCGAATCGCTGCTCAGGGCCGAACCTCCACCAGAGATCGACATCCGCCCAGTGATGCTCGTCGTTCCCCATGCCGGTTATGTCTACTCGGGCCCTATTGCCGCGAGGGCATACCGACTGCTCGAGGCGACAACCGATGGCGCCCGACGAGTCGTGCTCCTGGGACCCTCACATTTCACGATGTTCGATGGGCTGGCAAGTCCAGGAGTCGAGGCTCTGGCGACGCCCCTGGGACTCGTTCCGGTGGATCATGAGTTCACATCGACAGCGGAGGCATTCGCCGTCGTGACCCCTGAACCAACTGCGCACGCTCGCGAGCACAGCCTCGAGGTGCAGCTCCCTTTCCTCCAAGCAGTTCTCGGTGAGTTCACGGCGCTTGCGCTGCTGACTGGGAATGTGACACCCGACGCGGTGGCCGACGTGCTCGATCAGACGATCGGCGACCCTGGTGTCATCGGTGTCATCAGTTCGGACCTGTCCCACTATCTCGACTACGAGACAGCCTGTCGCCAAGATGCCCGGGCCGCTGAGGCGATAGCCGGATTGCGTCCACAAGACCTGGCTTGGGACGACGCTTGCGGTC
>CBETWC010000411.1:0-2020 GCA_965539925.1 uncultured bacterium | reverse complement strand
GGCCCGTTCTGCCAGATACGGAAGAAGTCCTCCTCGCCAAGCTCGATCGCTTGCTGCAACTCCACTTGATCCACGGCCACGGTGCCTCCTTCAACAGTGCGGAGGACCATACTCACCCAACGACATCGGTGCGCAATAACAGTCTGATCCTCCCACCCATAACGGCTCTGATCTCAGGTGGTCGTTGCAGGGGTGCACCTTGAGCGACGGTTGGGTGCAACGGCCGCCTTCTGACTGGCCTACTACATTGTGTGGGTATGGAGAAGCAACCAACCGGACCATCGGAATCGGCCGTCGTACGGGGGGCGTGTCATCACGACTGCCCGGACACATGCGTCTGGGACGCGACGGTTGTCGATGGACGCGTGACCCGTCTACGGGGCAGCCTGGATCATCCCACGACCCGCGGAGGGTTGTGCCCGAAGGTGAGCCGGTATGTCGATCGGGTGTACCACCAGAACCGGGTCTTGCAACCGCTGCGGCGGGTTGGTCCGAAGGGATCAGCGGAGTTCGAGGAGATCTCCTGGGAAGAGGCGATCAGCGAGATTGCCTATCGCCTCAGCGAGGTCGTGGAGACGTCCGGGTCGGACGCGGTGCTGCAGTACTCGTTCGATGGCACAACGGGAGTCATTCAGAAGGGTGTGATGGCCGACCGGTTCTTCGACAAGTTGGGTGCGAGCAATATCCATCGGCACCTCTGCGGTGTCACGGCCTGGTTGGGAGCATCAGACGTGTCGGGTCTGCCGTTCGGAATCGACCCCGAGGATCTCCGGCACTCCCAGACGATGATCCTGTGGGGTACAAACACCCTTCTGACCAATCGGCACCTGTGGCCCACTCTCGAAGCGGCGAAGGCGAACGGGGCAACACTGGTCGTCATCGATCCGATCAGGACCGTGACAGCCGCCTCACCTGAGGTGGATGAGTTTGTGCAGATCCGTCCGGGAACTGACGTGGCATTGGTACTGGGCATGGTCCACGTGATGATCCGAGACGGGTTGATCGACCCAGAGTGGATTGGACAGCACACGTCCGGATGGGACGAGCTGGTGGCGTCGGTTGAGGCGATGCCTGCCGACAAGGCCGCTGCGGTTACGGGTATCAAGCAATCCGCGATCGAGTGGCTGGCCCGCACGTATGCCACGAATAGGCCTTCGGCGATTCGTGTCCTTGTCGGACCCGAACACCGCGAACACGGCCGCGACATCATGCGGGCGGTTGCGATGCTTCCGGCGGTCACGGGAGCGTGGCGTGATGTCGGCGGCGGTCTCGCCCGCTCCACGCAGATCTACTTCGAGGAAGCACTCAACTACCCATCTTCATCCGGGCAGCGGCGGACGTTCAACATGGCGGCGCTCGGTGCGGTGCTCAACGACGAGACACTGGCCCCGCCGATCCAGGCACTCGTCGTACACAACTGCAATCCCGCGGTGATCACGCCGGACCAGAACGCCGTCATCGCCGGCCTGGAACGGAGCGATCTCTTCACCGTCGTGTTGGAGCAGTTCATCACCGACACCACCCGCTACGCCGACATCGTGCTCCCCGCCACCACCCAGCTCGAGCATCTCGATCTCATGGTCGCCTGGGGCCACCTCTACCTAGCTCTGAATCGACCTGCGATTCCGCCACTTGGTGGGGCGCTGCCGAACACCGAGATCTTCCGTCGCCTTGCCGTGGCGATGGGCATGACCGATCCGGGCTTCGGCGACAGTGACGAGGCGCTGGTACGACAGCTCCTCGACTCCGACCATCCGTGGCTCGAAGGAGTCACCTACGAGCATCTGTGGAACGACGGTTGGGCCCGTCTCGCTACTCCACCCAGGTACCGACCGAACATCGACGAAGCGCCAGCTACCGACGATGGTCGACTCATTCTCGGGTCTCTGACCTATCGACCTGGCAGCGAAACGGTCGATGGCGACCCAACCCTCGCCGCTCGCTACCCGCTCACGCTCATCTCCCGCAAACAACACCTGAAGTTCCTCAACTCCCACTACGGCGGTTTCGACAAACACCT
>CBETWC010000410.1:0-2027 GCA_965539925.1 uncultured bacterium | reverse complement strand
ACCGCACCACAGAACGTTGCGGACATCGTCACACTCACGGTCTGGGGCGGCTTCTTTGGTGCCGGGTTGATTGGCCTCCGATGGGCCCAGGAACGAGAGATGATCTGAGATGGCAACGTCTGAGTTGGGGTTCTACGACTTCAACATCCCCTGCCTTGCCGCTTGCCCCGTGCACACCAATGCAGGTGCATACGTAGCTGCAATCGCTGATGGTGACGACAGGCTTGCATACCTCACCGCCCGCCTTCCGAACCCATTTGCCTCGGTCTGTGGACGAGTGTGTGCCGCACCGTGCGAAGAGGCATGTCGACGCGGCAATATTGATGAACCCATCGCCATCAGGGCGCTCAAGCGGTTCGTGACAGAGAGATACGGCCCGGAGTCGGGACAGACGAACGTCTGGAGCTCGCTCAACGGCCAGCGCTCGGCGCCGAAGGGCAAGAGCGTCGCCGTTGTCGGTGGTGGCCCGGCCGGCCTTGCCTGCGCTCATGATCTGTTGCTCCAGGGCTATGAAGTCTCGCTCTATGAGGCATCCGACCGGCTCGGCGGGATGATGGTGCTCGGCATCCCTGAGTACCGGCTTCCGCGAGACCTCATCGACTCCGAGATCCAAGCGATCGTCGACCTCGGACTCGAAGTGCACTATGAAGTTCGACTTGGCGAGGACGTAACCCTCGATGAGCTACGCGAGGACAACGATGCTGTGTTCCTCGGAATCGGCGCAATGCTCGGACGAGATCTCAATATTCCCGGTCATGACGCGGACGGTGTGTTCCGTGCGATCGAGTTCCTCATCAACATCAACCAGGGCTTCCACGTCGATATCGGCGAGAAGGTCATCGTCATCGGTGGCGGGAACGTCGCCATGGACGCCGCTCGAACTGCTCTGCGCGCAAGCGCCTACGGAGATGGAGGCGAGTCGGATGTCGAAACATGGGATGCCGACCCAACAGAGATAGACCACCCACTTGATGCTGCTCGAAGCGCCCTCCGTGCAGGTGCAACAGAAGTCACGATCGTGTCGCTGGAGTCCAAGGAAGAGATGCCGGCACAGGATTTCGAGATCGTCGAAGCAGAAGAAGAGAACATTCACATGTTCGGCCGTCGGGGACCCCAAGAGATCGTCACCGACGATGAGGGCAGGGTGACTGGCCTTCGCACCGTTGGTGTCACGAGTGTGTTCGACGAGGATGGCCGGTTCGCCCCGCAGTACGACGAGGAGGACGTGAAGGAGTTCGAAGCGGACACTGTCATTCTGGCCATCGGGCAGGCAATCGACCTGACCGCTCTTGGCGTGGACGGGCCAGAGGTGTCGCCACGACGCACGATCGCTACGGACCCGGATACGTTCAAGACGTCACTCCCGGACGTGTGGGCAGGTGGCGATGCTGCCTTTGGACCGCGATTGCTCATCACGGCAGTGGCCGAGGGGAGAAGCGCTGCGTCCTCGATCCACGAGACGTTGTCACCAGCAGACGTAACGGCCGAACGCCGACCGGGCAAGATGACGATCGTCGAGGACTTCCATCGGATGATGGACCGCTACGACGAGCAGGCGCGTCTTCCTATCCCCTCGCTGCCGACTGATCGGCGGATCGGACTCCAGGAAGTCGAACTCGGATTCACCGAGGAACAGGCCAGGGCTGAAGCGGCCCGCTGTCTGCGTTGCTTCCTCAACATCCAACTCGATGTCGATGCATGTGTTCTGTGCGGTCTATGCGCTGATGTGTGTCCCGTCGACCTCATCTCGCTGGTTCCAACCGAGGAGATCGGTGGCCTGTCGGGTGGCACGGCGCTGATGCTTGACGAAGAGAAATGCATCCGATGCGCGCTGTGCATTGAGCGATGCCCACCCAAAGCACTTTCAATGGGGATGTGGACCGGTGTCGGCGTCCCCCAGAGTATTCCATTGACGATCGGAGGATTGGCATGAAGCCAACGCTCATGGAGCGGGTCAAAGATACGACTATCGGGCAGTCTGTCTTCCGGGTTCCGGCACGGAAGACACCGCGGGAACAGGCTGAAGG
>CBETWC010000409.1:0-2028 GCA_965539925.1 uncultured bacterium | reverse complement strand
GCTTGCCATCTCAGTCAACAGAACGCTGATTGGGCGATCCTTGGACAGCGACATCCGTGTGGCCAACCAAGAGGTATCGCGCCATCATGTCATCATCTACCGCGAAGATGGGAACACAATGATCACGGACCTGGGTTCCGCCAACGGCACGTTCGTCAACGGAGTACGACTTGCCGAAGGGTCTGCCCCGATAGCCGCTGGAGACACTGTGATGCTCGGCAATCTGTCATTCACCTACCGACCACTCTTCTGACATGCCGGCACTCTTCTTCAACATCATCAAGCTTCTCTTCCTTGCTCTGCTGTTCCTGTTCCTCTGGCAGATCGCTCGGGCAATGCGGAGCCACATAGGCTCCAATCCGGGCACACGCTCGGAAGGCACCGCCGCAGAGTTGGTCATCCTCACAGGGGAGACGGAGACCGACCGCGTGCGGATACGTCCACAGGGCCATGTCATCGGCAGGTCGGCTGATGCCGACATCCGCATCTCGGACCCCTACTCGTCCGAATTCCATGCACGAGTCGGGATGCAGGACGGCCATGTGGTGGTCCATGATCTTGGGAGTACGAACGGCACCTATGTGAACGGCCGGAGGGTGACGAGTCCGACTTCTGTGACGCGAGGCGATACCGTGCAGATCGGCAAGACAATTCTCGAGGTGAGATGAAGTACATCTGGGGTACGGGTTCGCACGTCGGGAGAGTGCGCGAGGGCAACGAGGACTCGTTGTTCCCTGCGTCGTCTGGTTCTTCATCCGGACCCGTGATCTTGATGGTCGCAGATGGAATGGGTGGCGCCGTTGCCGGAGAGGTAGCCTCCGGAATCGCCGTAGAAACCGCCTCGGCAGCCGGGGCATCCGACCCGATGTCGCCCGAAAGCCGTGTGGTCGCGGCCAATGAGGCAGTCGGTGCCGCTGTCGCGGCTGACTCATCTCTTACAGGCATGGGAACCACGCTCACGCTTGTGAGATTGAATGAAGACGCAACCATGGAGGTCGCCCACGTCGGCGACAGCCGGGCATATCTGCTGCGTGACGATGAGTTGCGTCAACTCACAACCGACCACACGCTGGTAAACGAACTGATCGAGCTGGGGCGTATCAGTCCGGAAGAAGCGGAACGCCATCCGCATCGCCATCTCATCACCCGCGTACTGGGGCTTGGCCCCGTGGGCATTGACACCCTCAGAGTCGATCTTGTGGATCGTGACAGAATCCTCGTCTGCTCCGACGGTCTCACCACGATGGTCTCTGACTTTGGGATCCAACAGATCCTGGCTGCAGGTGAGGGTGTCGAGGCGACCGTCTGGGCCCTCATTGAACATGCGAATACCGCGGGGGGAGTCGACAACACGAGTGTCGTGGTGATCGACGCCACCACATGACACGAAGGGCTGAGGCAGGCTTCATCATCGCCGCCGCCCTGCTCGCTTCGACGGGTGTTGCAATCGTTGAGTTCACACACGGCGATTGGCTCGACGCCCAGGTTGCACTGACATTCCTTGCGTTCGCGGCCTCGTTCGGTGGTGTTCACCTCGCAGTGATCCGATGGGCTCCAGGAGCTTCGAGCCTCCTCCTTCCCACGGCATCGTTCCTCACCGCTGTTGGTTTCATCGAGATCTACCGCCTCGACAGCCATCTCGCCGCACTCCAGCGGTGGTCTCTCCTCATCGCTGCCGCCACCGGCGTGCTCGTTCTCTGGTTGATAAGGGACACTGGTGTTGCGGTCCTGCGCAAGTACCGATACGTCCTGCTCGCCGTGGGAATCGGATTCCTCCTTCTCCCCCTGCTCCCGGACTCATGGCCGATACACGGAGCAACGGTCAATGGTTCACGCCTATGGGTTCGCATCGAGATACCAGGAACAGGCCGGGTTCTCAGTTTCCAGCCGGGCGAGGTCGCAAAGGTGCTCATCACCATCTTCCTGGCTTCCTATCTCGCCGAACGTGCCGAAGCAATGTCTGCGGTCAGTCGCAGGATCGGGCGCCTCAGGATCCCCGAGCCACGACACCTCGGACCGGTGGTGATT
>CBETWC010000408.1:0-2036 GCA_965539925.1 uncultured bacterium | reverse complement strand
GGTGAATCGATCGTTCCGGTTCCCTCTTCCTCTTCATCTACCAAGCCGAGGTAGAAGAGGGTCTTGTTCCACAGTGATGACATGTTGGATTCCTGTGTGTGCCTAGAGCTCTGTTGGCCCAAAGATAGCCCGTCCTACGCGCACCATGGTTGACCCTTCCTCGATGGCAACCGTGAAGTCGTTGGACATGCCCATTGAGCAGTGTTCCATGTTGGCATGGCTCTCGCTGTAGTGATCGAAGATGCCGCGCAATCGACTGAAGTACCGCCGAGTCTCCTCCGGATCCTCGGCGAGCGGAGGGATCGCCATGACACCTCTGACATCGAGTCCGAGGTCGAGCACCGAGTCGATGACCTCGTCTGCGTCGGCCGGGTCAAAGCCGGACTTCTGCGGCTCATCGCCGAGGTTGAATTGCAGCAGCACCGGTGTCTCACCTGCCCGCGCCCACTTCTGTGCAAGGGAGAAGCGATCCATCGAGTGGAGAAGCGCTACGCGGTGTTCGACGAACGGTGCTTTCCGGCTCTGCAACGGCCCTAAGAAGTGCCACACGATGCCATCGGGAAGGACGGCGTCGAAGCGACCCGCAAGACCCTGCTGCCGGTTCTCACCGAAGATGCGTTGTCCAACCCGAGCGATCGCGGCAACCTCATCGTTGGATCGGCCCTTTGAGACCGCCACCAGCGTGATGCCGTCTGCCGAGACGCCTGCCCGGTTGGCCGCCTCCGCAATCTCGGAGCGAACTCTGGTCAGTCCTGTGGTATCCATGCAACCGTCACCTGTCGTTTGGACGTGGCGTTCTGCCTATAGGAGTGGAAACGATCGTCGTGCATGGTGCACGCCGCCGAACCCACGACATCGACATCAGAGAGTTGTTCTCGTATGGCTGATGCGAGATCGACGCTGAGTGTTCCAGACGTCGTCGTCGCACCATGGCCACCGATCGCATCCACCACCTCGACACCTACCTCGTAGCAGCACGCCTGGATGTGGGGGCCGATCGCAGCACGTAGCACGCTGTCTCCTGTCCTGCTCATCATACGACTTGCCTGTGTGATGACTCCCGCAGCAACGCCTCGCCAACCTGCGTGCACGATCGCAACGGATTCAGCGCCGACGAGGACCACAGGAACGCAGTCGGCTGTCGCAATGGCTATCGGGAGCATCGGAACCCTCGTGAGGATCCCATCGGCCCTGCCAAGGTGCCCGGCCTCTGCGGAGTTGACAACTGTCGAGCCGTGAACCTGGTCCACGATGGCCCAGGAATCGGGGATACCCAGCCTCTGCGAAAAGGTGCTTCGGACGCTGACATCACTGCGCGGGTCGCCATCCACTGCTTCGCCGAACGCGATCCCGGGGAATCCCCGAGGCCGGATCATCCCTGAACGAAGCCTGGGATATCCATCTCGTCTGTTGCCGAAGGACCTTCATCAGGAGACCCGCCGAGGATCGACGGACGTTCCGAACGGGACTGCTGTGCGGAGAAGCTACCGCGCCGGTCACGATCGAATCCTGCGGCGATGACCGTCACCACCATCTCATCCCCGAGGGTCTCGTCGATGACGGCGCCGAAGATGATGTTCGCGTCTGCATCAGAGTGGTCAGAGATCAACGTGGCCGCGGTGTTCACCTCGTGCAACGTCATCTCCTTCGGACCAGCGATCGATAGCAGCACGCCTCGCGCACCTTCCATCGATGTCTCGAGAAGCGGGCTTGCAATCGCCTTCTCAGCGGACTGTTGAGCTCTGCTGTCACCCGTGGAGCGACCTATGCCCATCACCGCAGAACCAGCATCGGACATGACTGCCTTGACATCTGCGAAATCAACGTTGATCAGCCCAGGGGTGGTGATCAGATCAGTGATCCCCTTCACTCCCGATGTGAGCACGTCGTCAGCCATCCGGAACGCCTCTGCAACAGGCGTCGACGGTTCGGCGATCTCCAGCAGGCGCTCGTTCGGGATGATGATGAGCGTGTCAACGGCGCTCTTGAGCGCCTGGATGCCCTGCTCCGCCTGGACACTTCTGCGGCGTCCCTCG
>CBETWC010000407.1:0-2036 GCA_965539925.1 uncultured bacterium | reverse complement strand
CTCCCTGAAGGGAGGACTTGGGCATGCACACAAACCGTGCATCTGTCGATCAGCTTCAGCCGCTGCAGCGCAAGGGTGGATCCCACTTCGAGCCACGCCACCTCGTGGATCGAGGCTGAAGGGAGGACGATTTGGCGCATGCGTTCGCGACCGGACACCACGATCTACGCCATACGTACTTCGTTCTACGTTCTACCTTTTACCTTCTACCGCGAGCGAAGCGAGCTCACTCCTCGACTTCTACGTCCAGCTCCTCCGAGACAACGTGGTCGATGACCCCGTCTCCGTCCGAGTCGATTCCGTAGAGGCGAACACCGTCTACCTGCACGTCTTTGAGTTCCCCGTCGTCACCGCGGGCAATTCCAGATGCGGTGATGATGTCGGTGCGAGTTACGTCTGGAGAGCCGTCGCCCGAGATGTTATGGGCAACTGTTCGGATTTCGGTGATCTCCACCGAGTCAGCTCGACCGTCACCGTCGAAGTCCATCGCGGTTTCGGTCGACTCGACTGTGGAGAAGACGTCGGGGAGACCGTCACCATCGGCGTCGATAGTGGTTTCTTCGATGCGCGTGGTTTCGATGATGTCAGCGACGCCATCGCCGTCGATGTCGATCTCACGGACCTGGGTGTAGGTCGTCCTGAGGCCATCCGAGTTGCCATCACCGTCGAGGTCTATCTCATGGGATTCAGTCTCGGTGAGCACAATGCTTGGATCCTGCTCCCTCGTCGCCAATTCGTCTGTATCTCTCTCAGCGGTCTCTTCGTGCATTGCCATCGCTCTCCCTTGTTGGGCAGCATCGTAGTGCAGCACCGGTAGCCTGCCTGAGCCATGACGCAACTCCTCGCCCTCTCCGCTGCCGTGCTGTACGGCATGGCCGATTTCGCTGGTGGCCTCGCAGCCCGGTCGATTTCGGCATGGCGTGTGACGATCTGGTCCCAGGTCTTCGGCCTCCCCGTCCTTGTTGGAGCGCTCGTTCTTGTCGGGGCTTCGAATGTCACGAGGACCGATCTCGCTCTGGGGTCCCTCGCGGGCGTCTTCGGATTGATCGGTCTGGTTCTCCTGTACTCGGCACTCTCATCCGGGTCCATGTCGATCGTCGCTCCGATTATCGGCGTTCTCGCTGCTTCCATTCCTGTGGCATGGGACATCGCCGCAGGAGGCACGATGACCGCGACTCATTGGCTCGGAGTCGCTGTCGCCATTGGCGCGGTCATCCTTCTCGCTGCTCATGGTCAAGACTCCTCAATCGACGGCCAAACACTTGCACAGGCGGTGGGCGCCGCCTTGGCGTTTGCGGGGTTCATCATCGCCATGAGCCATACAGGCGAGTCTGCCGGCCTGTGGCCTCTCGTCCTGGCGCGCGTGGTCTCGATTCCGATCGGATTCGCCGTTCTCGCGCTGACGTCAACGACTGCACTGCCGGATCGGTCCCTTACCCGACTCGTCGCATTCGTCGGGATCGTTGACATCGTTGCGGGAATCGCGATCGTCCTCGCGGTACAGCGCGGTCCCCTCGGGATCAGCGCGGTCATCTCATCTCTCTATCCCGCCTTCACCGTGCTCGCTGCTCTGGTGGTGCTCAACGAGAGGCCCAACGGCTCTCAGAGAATCGGAATCGTTCTTGCCGTTCTGGCTGTGGCCATCCTGGCGCTGTAGCCACACGCTGGTTTCGAATCGACTGGCATCCCTGATTCATTAGATGTACACTTAGGATTAGGATAATTCAGGAATCGGTCCTGGGGAGGCACCAATGTCCGCGCGCTGGATCTACGGCTTCAATGCTCTCGACGCAGCTTCTGAGAAGTGCGGCGGAGATTGGGACGAGGTTCGTGGACTCCTTGGGGGCAAGGGCGCAAACCTTGCAGACATGTGTCGGCTGGACGTCCCCGTACCTCCCGGATTCACGATCACATCCGAAGCATGCAACGCCTATTTCGACGTCGGAGAGCGCCTCCCCGATGGCTTGGTTGATCAGATCGAAGCAGCGCTCAAGGAAGTCGAAGCACTGGCAGGCAAGACGCTCGGAGATCCCTCG
>CBETWC010000406.1:0-2038 GCA_965539925.1 uncultured bacterium | reverse complement strand
GGAGGACATGCATCAGATTCCGGACAACTGTGTGGCGTTGATGGTCACGTCGCCGCCGTACAACGTCGGGAAGGATTACGACGACGACCTTGACATCGACGAGTACCTACAGCTCCTGCGCAATGTGTTCACCGAGACGTTCCGCGTCCTCGAACCAGGCGGTCGTGTCGCTGTCAACATCGCCAACCTCGGTCGCAAGCCGTACATACCGCTGAACCAGTATGTCTCTGCACTGCTCACCGAGGTCGGTTTCGATCTGCGCGGTGAGATCATCTGGCAGAAGGCGAAGTCCGCTGGCGGTTCATGCGCGTGGGGGTCCTGGCAGTCGGCCAAGAACCCGACCCTGCGCGATATCCATGAGTACATCATCGTTGCATCGAAGGGGTCCTACTCACGAGTTCGCAAAGGAGAGGATACGATCTCCAAAGCTGAGTTCCTTGAAGCGACAGTGTCGATCTGGAATATTCTCCCCGAGTCTGCCCGTCGTGTCGGCCATCCTGCCCCTTTCCCTGTTGAGCTTCCCCGACGGCTGATCGAGCTCTACACGTTCGAGGATGATCTCGTGCTCGATCCCTTCCTCGGTTCTGGTACGACCGCCGTGGCTGCTGTGGAATCCAATCGGCACTATGTCGGTTATGAACTCAATGCCGAATACATCGATATTGCTGAACGCCGAATCCACGAAGGCAACACGGGGAAGCGCTCGGTCCACGTCTGACGTCGTACCCATTGAGAGAGCCCTTGCGCGCACCGTTCCGTGGCTGGCTGGTGCGCTCGTGGCATCGATCCCGCTCCTCCTTGTCGACGTTGGCGACGATCCGGTAGTGGCATTCATTGTCCAGCTCGTGGTTCTTGTCCTGTTCGGGCTGGTGCTCGCGAACGTGCTCGTGCCGCTCGGCACTGCCGCCTGGTTCGAGGCGACCGGCTGGAGTCAATCGGTGAGACTCGTTGCAGGCGGCGTCGGACTTGTCGTCCTCGTGACGGGAGTCGTTGGCCTGGTCACTCTCGCCTCCTCCGCAGCCCTCCGATTCGATCCGTCAACCCAGTTTCTCCAGTTGATTTCAGCGTTGGATATCGCCTGGGTTGGCGCCGCGGTGACCATCGGCGTGTATCGATCCTGGGGCCGGAGATGGGCAGTGACCGGTGGATCAGTGATTGGTGTCGTGTGCGTGTGGTCCATTTGGAGCTACATCGACCATGTCGGATTTGGGCCGAATGGTGAGTGGATTGTGTCTGCACCAGACCTGATGCGCTTCGTGCTTCCGTATGACGTCATCGCCGCCGTCGCTGCGGTGACTCTGTTCCTTGTCGGAGTACGTCGGGCAGTCCTCCTAGACGATTGAGCAGCCGAGCGACCAGTCGTAGGCGGCGAATTCGATCTTCGGGCCGTGCTCAGCGATGTGTGCGGCATCGGCAGGGTCGAGCCAGCGGCTGATCGCGCGAGAGATGTCCGCTGTCCTCACCGGCAGCAAGGTCGGCATCCTCTCTGGGCGGACGAAATCGCCTCCGTACCACTTCAGGACTCTCGTCAGGTGCAGCGTGTTGAATGTCCTGTCGAGTCGTCCCCCGCCGCTGGCAAGGAAGGTGCGCATCTGATCGTCGAGCTGTTCGTCCAGCCCCGGTCCGCTGAAGGGCTCGCCGCGCAGCGTGGGGCATGAGACAGATCCGCACACGAGCGCACCGTGGATTCGTGGGTCACCGAACCGGCGGATCTTCCCGTGCTCGATGTCGTCGAGTGACATGGTCTCTCCATCCACGGTCACCCATGGGGCAGAGAATGCGCCAGGGACGCGCAACACGGAGCCGTAATCCTCGGAGAAGGCTTGACCAGCCCTGTGAAGTGCCCCCGCGTTGTACAGATTGACCCAGTATGCAAGTGATTCTTGTTGACCAAGGTTGTCCGGAGCGACCGATGAGAGCCCATCGCGGTAGGAGATGAGATCCGGTCCCGCCTCAGCGAGAGAACGCACGCCTTCGGACCGGAGACGATCGAGAACGCCGGCAAGCGGTGCATGGTCCACAGTGCTGTCCCCGTTCG
>CBETWC010000405.1:0-2050 GCA_965539925.1 uncultured bacterium | reverse complement strand
CCTGTTGCCCGATTCTCAATGATGGTGTTCGTTGCCGTCAAGCCAGTCATGGCTGCGTCATCCGGTTTCGGTTGAGGGAGCACGGGACAACCGGCCCCCTACCACTCGCCTGTTGCCGGGTGCCTACCAAGCACTTCGAACGCGTCATGCGCCTCTGAACACCATCCCGTAGTAGTTGTCATACGTCTCTTCGCGGACGATTTCGACTTGTCCTTTCACAGCCATACCGGCCTTCGGTTCGTCGATGTCGAGTTGCCCCAACATACGCATCCCGTTGTCGAGTTCGACAATACCAAGACCGAGCGTCGGAACCTCGTACTGAGGCGGCAGGTTGTAAACCTTTGTGAAGGTCAACAGCTTGCCGTCCCTCGGGAGCGGCACGGTATCGAACTCGAAGAAGTCGTTCTGCTTACAGCTCTTGCACACCATCCGGAACGGGTAGTGCATCGTGTCGCACAGCCGGCACTTGTATGCGTAGATCTCGCGAGACATCAGGCCTCCTTCTCAAACGTGAGGCAAACGACGTTGTTGCCGAAGCCACCGAAGTTGCAGGTGAAGCCGACTTCGGCTCCTTCGACCTGCCGCTTGCCGCCGTCTCCGCGCAACTGCGTGACGATCTCCCATGCCTGGGCGACGCCGGTCGCTCCGACCGGGTGACCGCGGCCCTTGAGCCCTCCACCGACATTGATGGGAATCCTCCCACCAAGCGCCGTCTCGCCCTTCTCGAGTGCGAGGTGTCCCTCGCCCTTCGGGAAGAAGCCGACCTCTTCACTCTCGACGATCTCAAGAATCGTGAAAGCATCGTGGAGTTCGGCCACGTCGACGTCTTCGGGCGTCAATCCGGCCATCGCAAAGGCATCCGCTGCCGCTTTGCGAACGGCGAGCAGGTCCGTTGGTTCCTCGCGTTCATGAACAGCGTGCGTGTCGGTTGCCTGGCCAACGCCGGACAACTTGATCATCGGCCGACCGAGTTCCTTGGCCTTCTCCTCCGAGACCAGGATGATGGCCGCGCCACCGTCGGACACAGGACAGGCGTCGAAGAACCGGAGCGGTTCGGCAACGTATGGGTTGTTCGTCATTGCCTCAGGGGAATCGAGGATGCCCTCAAGGCTGATCTCCTGCTGGAGATGCGCCCACTCGTTGTTGAGCGCAGCATTCTGGTTCTTGACTCCGACCATCGCCAGGTGACGTTCTGTGACGCCGTACTTGTCCATGTAGAGCCTTGTGAACATCGCTGCGTGCGCCGGGAGCGTCACTCCATAGATGTACTCGGCGATCGGATGGGTGAGCGTCGCTACGAAATCCGTCGCCTCGAGGCCGTTGATCTCGCGCATCCGCTCCACACCTGCGACCAGGACAACGTCATCCATTCCGGAGGCAACTGCCTGGAATCCGGCCTTGATGGCGGAGCCACCCGAGGCTGGCCCGTTCTCGATGGCGGCAGCGCCAGCAGGGGTGAGGCTCAAGCTGTCCACGACCGCACTGGCGAGCGCCGTCTGGTGATTGACCCGAGGACTGCCCATGTTGGCCACATAGACCTGATCGACTTCGGTGATCCCTGCATCCTTGAGCGCCATCATCGACGCGTAGGACGCGATCTCCGACAGCGCGAACTCCAGTCGGGTGAAAGTGGTAATCCCGATCCCGGCTACGTAGACGTCACGCATCTTGCAACCCCTCCTCCATCGCCCAACGCTGCACCATGAGCGCGCTAGCGGTTGGGTCGTACTTCGAGCGGGTCGCGGAGAGCGGGTCAAGGGCGGGCGTCGGTGGATCCGACGGCGGGAGGATCGCCTCCGTCGCCTTGTCGAGGATCTCCGACGGAACCGGTCGCCGACCAACGACGAGGCTGGACCGTGCGGCGTCGAACAGCTCACGAGTCAGCGCCCATGAGGGAACACCGCCAAGCTCGTGGGGAACGTCGAATCGCTTCTCGAGTTTGTACTCGATCATCCACCGGCGGAACCCGATCGGGGACTCAGCCACGATCAAGACTTCGTCGTGGCCGAGCACATCGAAGTGATACTCCATCTTCGCAGCGAAGGCATGA
>CBETWC010000404.1:0-2059 GCA_965539925.1 uncultured bacterium | reverse complement strand
GAACACCCCCGCGAGATAGAGGATTCGTATGCCCAAGATCATTCATGATGCCCCCAGCGGACCGACGCCCATGGGGCCGTACAGCATCGTCACCGAGGCGAATGGATTCGTGTTCGTCTCCGGAATGGTGCCGCTCGTACCCGAGACAGGGAAGCCAATCGAGGGGGACATCAAAGTCCAGACCCATCAGGTGATGAAGAACATCGGTGCCGTACTCGGAGATGTCGGCCTCACCTACGACGACATCGTCAAGACGACGATCTTCGTTGCTGACATGGCCGACTTCTCGGAAATCAACGAGGTATACGGCGAGTACGTTGGTGAGTCGAAACCGGCTCGTTCTACGATTCAAGCAGGCGCACTGCCCGGCGGTTTCCAGGTCGAAATCGAAGCCATCGCCGCTCGATGAATCAAGGAGCACGAATGAATCGCAACGAAGTCCTCGCTACGTTCGGAATCGAAGGCGAGATGTCCGGTGTCTATGCCGGAGGTTGGCTCAAGGGGAATGGACCGACGATCGCGTCGATCGATCCCACGACAGAAGAAGTCATCGGAACGGTCCGAGAGGCAGACGCGGCTGACTACGAGGCCGTGATCAACGTTGCCCAGGAGACCTTCAAGGAGTGGCGCATGCTGCCTGCTCCTGAGCGTGGCCAATATGTGCGTCTCATCGGTGATGCCTTGCGTAAGTACAAGGAGCCCCTCGGTGCGCTCGTCTCCATGGAGACAGGCAAGGTCCGCGCCGAAGGTGAGGGTGAAGTTCAGGAGATGATCGACATCGCTGACTTCGCCGTCGGTCTCTCCCGTCAGCTCTACGGTCTCACGATTGCGTCGGAGCGTCCCCGCCACCGCATGTACGAGCAGTGGCATCCGCTTGGACCCGTTGGGATCATCACATCGTTCAACTTCCCGGTAGCTGTGTGGGCCTGGAACGCTCTTCTGGCAGCAGTCTGTGGCGACACGATGATCTGGAAGCCTTCGCACACGACTCCGCTCACGGCCTTGGCAACCACCATGATCGCCAACGAGGTGATGGACGGCTCAGGCTTCGAAGGCGTCTTCAGCCTCATGGTCGGTCATGCCGATCCGGTCGGTGCAGCGATGGTCGCAGACCAGCGCGTGCCGCTGATCTCGGCAACCGGTTCGGTTCGCATGGGACAGGCCGTGGGGACAGAGGTCGCCAAGCGACTCGGACGTTCACTCCTCGAGCTCGGTGGGAACAACGCAATCATCGTCATGGATGACGCCGATCTCGACATGGTTGTCAGGGCTTCGTTGTTCTCTGCTGCCGGCACGACGGGTCAGCGCTGCACCTCGCTGCGTCGTCTCATTGTGCACAAGGACGTCATCGACGATCTCTCTGATCGTCTCGTCGCTGCGTTCGGGCAGATCCGGCTTGGTGATCCGCTTGATGACGACACGCTCATCGGTCCCCTCGTGGATCAGGCAGCGGTGGACACGTCCAAGACGGCCATCGAGATCGCTCTTGAACAGGGTGGCGAGCTACTCGCCGGAGGAAACGAACCTGACCGCACCGGCTTCTTCCTGGAGCCAGCGATCATCAGGATCCCCGCCGATGCCCCGATCGTCCAGACAGAGACCTTCGGCCCGGTTCTCTACATGATCGAGGTCGACTCGCTCGACGAGGCCATTGCGGTCCAGAATGGTGTTCCCCAGGGCCTGAGCTCTGCGATCTTCACTGACTCTGTTCGCGGCTCGGAGCTGTTCCTCTCCGCAGAGGGATCCGACTGCGGCATCGCCAATGTCAACATCGGGACATCCGGTGCTGAGATCGGTGGAGCGTTCGGCGGCGAGAAGGAGACCGGCGGTGGACGCGAGTCCGGTTCCGATTCCTGGAAGGCGTACATGCGCCGACAGACCGTCACGATCAACTGGTCCAAGGACCTTCCCCTGGCCCAGGGCATCGACTTCAGCTGAGCCATCCGTTCTTGTGTAACTGAGTACCGCAATGAGGTACTCAGTCACGCAAGAACGGCGAGATGTCTCCTAGACCAGTTCGATGACGGGGATGACCCTGTCCGTACCCGCCTGGTACTCG
>CBETWC010000403.1:0-2060 GCA_965539925.1 uncultured bacterium | reverse complement strand
CGAGGCGATATCGCCCATCACATCACCCTGATACTCAGAGGGCACCGTGATCGACACCTTCGACACCGGTTCTAGGACGATGGGGCCTGCACTTGCGAATGCGTCTCTGAAGCCGGCCCTGGCCGCGAGCTTGAACGCCATCTCCGATGAATCGACGGCGTGGTACTTGCCATCGTCGACAGTCACTTCAATGTCCACGACGGGGAAACCGTGGAGGCCACCGTCAGCCATGGTTTCGATCACACCCTTTTCCACGGCAGGGATGAACCCGCGAGGTATCGAGCCACCCTTGACGCGGTCCACGAATTCGAATCCATCGCCTCGGGTCGCGGGTCGCAGGATGAGGTGGCACACACCGAACTGGCCATGGCCTCCGGACTGCTTCTTATGCTTTCCCTCGGCATCGGCGGGCCGCGTGATGGTCTCCCTGTAGGGGACACGGACCTTCTCCTGGTCGACCTCGACACCGAACTTGCGATTGAGTTTCTCGATCGCCGTGTTCACGTGGTTGTCGCCGAGTCCATAGAGCAACGTCTGGCGGGTCTCGCTGTTGCGCTCGAGCCTCAACGAGGCGTCCTCCTCGAGAATTCGATAGAGCGCAGCAGAGAGCTTGTCGTCATCTGACTGTGTACGTGCCGTCAGGGCAGTGGCGAGCACCGGCTCTGGGAAGTCGATCGGTGCAGCTGTCACAGGCTTGCCCTTCGGGGCAAGTGTGTCGCCGGTCTTCGTATCGATCAGCTTCGCAACGGCGATGATGTCTCCGGCTGGAGCAGAGTCGACAAGCGTCGTCTCGCTGCCGAACATCGTTGCGATCTTGGCGAGACGCTCGTCCTGTCCTGAGCGACCGCTTGTCAGATGGGTCTCCGGCCTCAGGGTCCCCGACATCACCTTGAGCAGGCTGATCTGGCCGACGTACGGGTCGGCGAGCGTCTTGAAGACGAATGCGAGTGGTTCGGCATCCGGGTCCTTCTCGATCGCCACCTCTTGGTCGCCTGCCGTGACCATTGCGGGTGGCCTGTCTGCGGGAGCTGGGGCTAGTTCAACGATGAAGTCTGCGAGCCTGTCCACTGCGATCGGCCCGGTGGCTGATCCGCACACGACGGGGAAGACCTTGGCAGCAGCAACGCCAGCGGCCATTACGTGCTCGAGCTGTTCCACCGTCGGCATGTCGCCCTCGAGATACCGCTCGAGCAACTCGTCGTCGCCAACGACAATCCCCTCGACGAGGTTGTCGTGCACTTCATGCTCGCGATCGACCATGTCCTCTGGCATTTCCATGACCTCGGCCTTGCCTGAGTCATAGCAATAGGCCTTGTCCCTGAAGAGGTCCGCAATACCGTGGAACTCCTCCTCTCTGCCTATGGGGAGCTCGATCGGTGCGATACCGGCGCCGAAGCGGTCGCGCAGTTGCGCAAGGGTTTTATCGAATGATGAGCGTTCTTTGTCCAGCTTGTTCACGAACACCATGCGGGGGGTGTTCAATCGTTCTGCGATCCGCCAGGCATACTCGGTCTGAACCTCGACGCCTTCAACGGCATCGATCACGAAGATCGCGAGGTCGGTGACTCGGAGTGCGGCATGAAGTTCGCCTGCATAGTCGGCGTAGCCGGGAGTATCGATGAGGTTGATCTTGTGGCCCCGCCATTCGAAGGGTGCGAGAGCCATGGTGATGGTCGTGCCCCGATCGTGCTCTTCGGGGTCGTAGTCGGTGGTGGTGGTGCCTGCTTCGACGGTTCCAATGCGGTCAATTGCGCCGGCGCGGTACAGCAGGGCCTCTGCGAGGGTTGTCTTTCCTGATCCGGAGTGTCCAACAAGCGCGACATTGCGGATCTTGGAGGGAGGGAAGACTTTCACCGACGAGCTCCTTGGTTCGAGTGGGGCAAGGTTAGGAATCCGAGCGTGCTTGACAGACATTGGATGAGACGACAAACGATGAACGACAAACGATGAACGACCTGCGACTCAGCGCTAGCGTCTACATCACCGGCCCGGGTGGCGAAATCGGCAGACGCGGCGGACTTAAAATCCGCTATCCGAAAGGATGTACAGGTTCAATTCCT
>CBETWC010000402.1:0-2063 GCA_965539925.1 uncultured bacterium | reverse complement strand
CTGCTGGCGATCTCTTCCATTGCCTTGTCGTTCCCTCTCGGCGTCATCCTCGCGCTCGCTCGAACCTCGAAGATGCCGATCTTCCGGCTGATGGCCACCGCATACATCGAGCTGGTGAGAGGCGTGCCACTCATCACCTGGCTCATCGTTGGCTTCATCATGTTCCCGGTGTTGCTCCCGCCCGGGGTCGAGGTCGGCGGCGTTGCTCGGGCCATCGGTGCGATGACGTTCTTCTCGGCGGCCTACCTCGCCGAGAACGTGCGCGGTGGTCTGCAATCGATCCCGAGGGGGCAGTACGAAGCGTCACAAGCGATGGGCCTGACAACGACGCAGATGACCGTGTTCATCACGCTCCCACAGGCGTTGCGAGCCGTGATTCCGGCGCTCGTGGGCCAGGTGATCGCCCTGTTCAAGGACACGTCGCTCGTCACTCTTGTCGGTCTCTTCGACTTCCTGCACATTGCAAGAACCGTCATCCCGAACCAGACACAGCCGTTCGTGTTCCTCGGATCCATCAAAGAGACGCTCCTGTTTGCTGCAGTGGTCTACTGGATGTTCACCTTCACCCTCAGCCGGATCTCGCAACGGTTGGAGAAGAAACTGGGTGTTGGTGAACGGTGATGTGAAAGGATGAATTCATGACCGGAAATGGACATGTCGCGGCGACGGGCCAGACCCTGGGTGGGCCCATGATCGTCAGCGAAGACGTCAAGAAATGGTTTGGTGACTTCCAGGCGCTCAAAGGTGTCACGGCGACGGTCCGTGAACGCGAAGTGGTCGTCGTCATCGGGCCGTCGGGGTCGGGGAAGTCGACCTGGATCCGGTGCATCAACCGTCTCGAGGCGCATCAGGAGGGGACGATCATCGTCGACGGCACGGAGTTGACGAACGACATCAAGAACATCGAGAAAATCCGCGCCGAAGTTGGAATGGTGTTCCAGCAGTTCAACTTGTTCCCGCATCTCACGGTGTTGGACAACATCACGCTCGCGCCGCAGTGGGTGCGCAAGCTCCCGAAGGGCGAGGCCGAGGAGGCCGGGATGGCGCTCCTGGAACGCGTCGGGATACCGGAACAGGCGAGCAAGTATCCGGGTCAGCTCTCAGGTGGTCAGCAGCAGCGGGTGGCGATCGCCCGGTCGTTGGCTATGGAGCCGAAGATCATGCTCTTCGACGAGCCGACCTCGGCGCTCGACCCGGAGATGATCAAAGAGGTCCTCGACGTGATGAAAGAACTGGCGTTCTCCGGGATGACGATGATCGTGGTCACCCACGAGATGGGGTTCGCCAAAGAGGTCGCGGATAGGGTCTTGTTCTTCGACTACGGAACGATCGTCGAGGCCGGTACCCCGGAGCACTTCTTCACCAACCCGCAACACGACCGCACGAAGCTGTTCTTGTCGCAAATCCTCTGACTGTTCGTCCTGAGCGCAGTCCAGGACCAACGAAGTAGCCCGTATTGCGTCTCCCGTATCCCGTAGGGGAGAAGGGATGGTCGGGTATCTTCCACCGGGCTCGGCTTCGTGGTATGTGTCAGGAATGCACAATCACAAGCAGCTTCGAGCATGGAGTGAAGGTCGCAGACTCGTCGTGACCATCTACGAGTTGACCCAACAGTTCCCGGATGATGAACGGTTCGGCCTCACGGCACAGCTCCGACGGGCAGCCGTATCAATCCCGTCGAACATCGCCGAAGGCGCCGGCCGCGGGAGCGATCGGTCATTCCGCCCGTATCTTCGCATCGCTGCCGGCACCGCATCCGAAGTGGAAACCCAACTCCAGATTGCGGAGGATCTCGCGTTCGTCGATGACACCAACATTGCGCAAGCGGTGCAACAGACCCGGGACGTCAAGCGGATGCTCTGGGGCCTCTTGGAGCACTACTCGCAAGACCCGTAGTCAGCGGCCTACAAAACTGGAACGATGTCCTGAGGGTTCCCCGATACGGGCTACGGGCTACGGGCTACGGGATACGGGCTACGGTTCGCCCATGCGAGTTTTCAATTTCAGTGCTGGGCCGGGGACTCTGCCGCTCGAGGTTCTCGAGGAGGTCCAGGCCGAGTTCG
>CBETWC010000401.1:0-2072 GCA_965539925.1 uncultured bacterium | reverse complement strand
ATGCAGGCTCATTCGAGAACTGTGCCATCGCCCTGGCGAACGAGACACAATCACCTGAAGGCTGTACAACCGATGATCTCACTCAGAACCCATCGATCCTTCTCGTGAAGGATGGTGCCTTGGACGTGGGCGGCGACGGCATCGCCACGCCCGGCGACATCATCACCTACAGCTTCATGGTCACCAACAACGGCAACGTGACGCTCTATGACGTCACGGTCGACGACCTGTTGACCGGCGTCGTCATGTCCGGCGGTCCTCTTGCCTCACTGGCACCAGGGGCTTCCAACGTCGGCACCTTTACCGGTACATATGCGATCACGCAGGATGACATCGACGCAGGCACGTTCTACAACCTCGCCGAGGCTTGTGGCTGGGACTCCCAAGAGGACCAGGTCTGTGACGAGGATGACCACGAGGAGCCGTTGCCCCAGGATCCGTCAATCGCTGTGACAAAGACAGCCGATGTGGCGCAGATCACGGTGACCGATACGGTCGAATTCTCGATCGTGGTCGCCAATGACGGCAACGTGACATTGACCAACGTATCCATCGACGATGCGATGGCGTGGCAGAAGGCTTCCGGGTACACCGATGGCCTGACTGCTGTGGACGCCTGTGAGGGTCTCTATACGGATCCAGGCATGACCTTGTTGTACGGCGGCGGCGACCTTGCGGTCGGCGGCACGCTGTATGCGGGCTGTTCGGTGGATCTGAGTTATGGCGATCATGGCGACGGTGTCTTGAACACGGCCAACGCATCCGGTACGCCACCATTCGGTGAAGACGTAACCGATACCGATACGGCAACGGTTGATATCGAACGTCCACCGCTCGGTTTGGCGATCGACAAGACGGTTGCACCGCTGGGCACGCCGCTTGGTAGCGAACTGTTCGTCGAAGAGCTCTTCGTGTCCCACGGCTATGACGGTGACGTCACCTGGCAGGTCACGATCGAGAACCTGACGGGATTCGCGATCGAGGACCTCCTCTTTGATGACGAGAAGGCTCCAGCAGCCATCGCGGCGTTCGAAGCCGCTATTGGTGGCTCCAACGGGGACAACGGTCTGACTGCGGACGGAAAGATCACGTTCATCTTCGGTGGGCCAATCCCTGACACCAACGTCAATGTCGCCGGAGTTTCCGGTGCTGACATGTGGGGCCGCTCATTGCAGAGGGTCGAAGACGATGCACGAGTGTCTCGCCTTGCCGCCTCTGGAACCATCGGTGACTACGTCTGGAACGACGCGAACGCTGATGGTGTGCAAGATGCCGACGAGAAGGGCATCGCTGGCGCAAAGGTGATTCTTACACTTCCTGACAGCACAACTGTTGAGGGTGTGACGAACGCCAACGGCCTGTATCTCTTCTCCGGCCTTCCTGCAGGTAGCTACAAGGTCGAGCTCGTCCTGAGCTCGATCCCTGATCCGGCAGACGGGTCGAACAAGATCACGACGGCATCGTCGTACACGATCGACCTGGCAGACGAGGAGTCGAACCTCACCGCCGACTTCGGGATCGTGGCAGAACTGCCGAAGACCGGTGTATCGGCGGATACGTTGGCAGCTATCGCTCTGGCGATGTTGCTCATCGGAGCAGCGATGCTCCTTGCAACGAGCAGACGCGAAGACGAGATCGATGAAGGTGGCATCGCCGCATAGGCGGAGCCACAGACCCAACCTGAGAGGGGCGCCCATCCGGCGCCCCTCTCTCGTGGTGCTGGGCCTTGATCGGGAAACGCGGCGTCTCACCACAATCCGTGGCAATCCGAGGTGTCTAGTCCTTCAGAACTGGCTGAAATTGGCTATTGATGACTACTCAAAGTAGCTGTAGCGTTGACGGTAGAGCTCGAATGGGGCGATAGGCCTATAGGTCGATTCGCTTTTAGAGAGTTGAATAGGCAGTGGATCGGAAGGTCCGCCGGAGAGCGCAATTCCGGCGGAAGTACCCGTTCCAATCGGCTCTGGGCTGAGCCGAGACAGGGCGTCGGGGGACTCCCCCGACACATAGGGTTGGAGGAAGGTGCCATGCCGAATACGTGGTCTCCCAGCAATGGGTTCAGCAGACGATTG
>CBETWC010000400.1:0-2072 GCA_965539925.1 uncultured bacterium | reverse complement strand
GGGGAACCATGCCCAGGCCGTTGCCTATGCGTGCGCGATCAGGGGTATCCCCGTAACGGTGGTCATGCCAGAGCATGCCCCTGCTGTCAAGGTCGAAGCGGTTAGGGGCTACGGAGCTGAAATCGTATTCTGTGCCCAGTCAGAGCGGGACGAGACGCTCGCAGCACTTGTCGACGCAGAGGGTTTCACAGTCGTCCATCCGTTCGAGGATGTCGATGTCATTGCTGGCCAAGCAACCGCCAGTCTTGAACTCGTCTCCCAGGTATCTCAACTCGACGTGATCGTCACACCCATCGGGGGTGGAGGGCTGTTGTCCGGCGCCACGATCGTGGGTGGACATGAGGGCATCGATGTCATCGGTGCAGAGCCGGAAATCGTGGATGACGCATTCAGGTCCCTGCGGGATGGAATCCGCTATCCGGCGACAGGCGCCATCAGCGTCGGCGACGGACTGCTGACTCGCATGGGAGAGATCCCGTTCAGCTTGCTCCTGGCAGCCGGAACTACGATCTTGACGGTATCTGAGGATGAAATCATCGGTGCGATGAGGATGCTTGCCGAGAGGACGAAACTGGTCGTCGAACCTTCCGGATCGACAGGCGTTGCGGCAGTCCTGCGCTACGGCGAGATCTTCAAGGGCGAGCGAATCGGCGTCATCCTGTCAGGCGGCAACGTCGAACTATCTCGCTTCGCTCAGTGACGCCTCACAGGACAGTGGAGAGACTGGTGAGCGCAGCGCCGTAGGTGCTTCGAGATTCAGCAAGATTCCGTGATGCGCGCACCTCGCGCTCGCGCGCATCCTGGAGCGAAATAGCTGTCACCCCGGGTTGCGCCTCGATCGTGCGGTAGTTCATGCGGGCCTCGGCGCGGGCGTCAACGGCGGTCCGGACAGAACGCATCGATGAAATCGTGGCATTCGCAGCCTGCGCAGTTCTCTGGTCGGGCGCTGCGGCCTCGAGGGCGTACAGGTTGTCGCTTGCCTTCCCGATGCGAGCATCGAGCTGGCTCCACGTGTCGGCGAGTGCTGTGCTTGCCGTCGCGCCGACATCGGCCGTGCTGTCGAACGTGGCATTTCCACGCCATATCGAGAGATCTTCGGACATTGCGTCGTACAGCCAGCGAGCATCGACGTATCCCGCCCGGGCGGTGTCCTTCCACGAAGTCGGTGGTGGAGCGACAATGACCTTCTTCTTCGAACCTCTCCTCACGAACGAGATGAGCAGGGTCAGGAAGGCCCCAAGTACCAACAGGAGCAGCCACCAAGGAGCGGCGTCATCCACCGAATCCTCCGGATCGGACGTTCCGGTGTCAGTTGTAGTTGTCGGGGCCGAAGTCGTATCGGGCGCCGACGTGGTGTCCGGGGCGACCGTCGTGGTGGCGTCACCGCCAGGTGCTGTTGGGAGGGTGATGCCCCCTTCGTCACCCACGAGTCCGCATGATGCCAGTACCAATATGGCTGCCCCAGCAATCGCCATCAATCGAATCTGCATCGAATTCCCTCCATCGGCCGTGTGCCCAGATGTTAGAACCACGACGGACTCACCAGCTACACTTCGCCCAACGCAAGCAAAGGGACGCACATGGACTTCTGGGACTTCTTCTGGACACTCGCGATCTGGATTCCGCTGATTCTCCTGTGGGGTTTCACGCTGGTCGATCTCTTTGCATCGAGCCAGGCAGGTATCGCAAAGGCCTTGTGGGCGATCGCGATCATCTTCCTACCAATCATCGGCGTCATCCTCTACTTTGCGCTCCGACCCGACGACGATGACTACAACGTCTCGTCAGCACAGCAGACGGGTGCTGCCGGTTCTGATGATCTTGCGCGACTCGCTGATCTCAATGAGCGGGGAATCCTCGACGATGCCGACTTTGCTCGCATCGTCACCACGATGTATCGCTGAAACGACGGACGATTGACGACACACGACTGACGACAAGAGTGCTGCGAGTGGCGGACGAAGTCCGCGGCTAGAACTGGCCGGGGGTCCAGTCCCTGAGGCTGAAGGTCTTGTGGGTTGTCACAACGTCCACGAGGACCTGTTCGGGGATTCTGTCGACGGTGCTCGCAA
>CBETWC010000399.1:0-2081 GCA_965539925.1 uncultured bacterium | reverse complement strand
CGTCCTGAACGAGTGAGCCATCGACCGTGACCCGGAATCCACCGTCGCGGAGCGACTCGACCAGCGGAACATTCGCTCCCTCGGTACGGAGACAGGAAGACCAACGCTCGAGCTGTGAAGCAACAGAGTCGTCATCGCTGCCAGACGCGCGCACTCCCGCGATGACGGCGCCGATCAGACCAAGCATCACGATGACAGCCACGAGAATGGCCGGAACATGCCAGTCCTGGTTGTTCGATGTGGTGCCTTCGGTCATGCTGCTCCTTTGTCTGATTGAATCCTCGCGCTGACTCGCCCGCTGCGCCAGACCTATTATCGGCGAATGCCTGATGCCAGCACAGTCCTGATCGTCGCGATGGCTTCGTTCGTCCTCGTCGTCGTGCCCGGACCCGCCGTCATATACATCCTTACCCGAAGCGTCAGCCAGGGAAAGACAGCAGGATTGGTTTCGGCTGTCGGAGTCAACCTTGGATCAGCGATCCACGTCGTGGCCGCTGTCGCTGGCCTCAGCATTCTGCTTGCAAGCTCAGCCCAGGCATACGCAGCCGTCAAGTGGCTCGGCGTCGCGTATCTGGCCTGGATCGGCGTGCGCACACTGATGGCCGACGACGAGGAGTTCGCCGCGCCCGACGCCGATTCGCAGTCGCTCAGGCGCATATTCGCCCAGGGTGTACTCGTGAACGTGCTGAATCCGAAGGTCGCCATCTTCTTCCTTGCGTTCCTCCCCCAGTTCGTCGACCAGACATCGGCCAACCCTGCCCTCCAGACGCTGGTCCTCGGTATGACCCTCGTCACCATCGGGCTTCTCTCTGACTCTGCTTACGCCTTGGCCGGCGGCGGACTCGGGAAACTGTTCCATAGGAGGCCGAGAGCAGCTCGAGCCACCCGAATAGCGGCGGGCGTCATCTACCTTTCACTCGCTGGAATCGCCGCCGTCGCGGGGAACCGAGCCAAGTAGCCAACGTCGAGTGGCACCAATTCTCAATCAAGCTATGATTACAGAGTCCGTCACTAAGGAACTAAGTAAGAGAGCTGAGCGATGAGACTGGAGCTCACCAAGAAGACCGACCTCGCCTTCCAGGCGATCGACATCATCTCCTCGTCCGATGCCGACAAGGTGACTGGTCCGGTGCTCGCCGAAACGCTCGAGATACCCACGCAGTACCTCCCCCATGTCATGGCTCCGCTGACGAGGGCTGGCTGGGTTACCTCAACCTCCGGACCGAAGGGCGGGTACTGCCTCGCCACCGATCTCGACGAGATCTCCCTCCTGGATCTCGTTGAGGCTGTCGAAGGCGAGTTCGATGTCTCTCGCTGTCTCCACCTTGGTCCGAAGCACGGCAAGGGCCACCACTGCGCCCTTCATGATCCGTGGATGAAGGCACGCGACGCCCTCATCCACGAACTCGGCGAAACCACGCTTGCCGAGATGATCCCGATGGTCACCTGAAGCCGAAATGCGTCTCGAACTCACCCAACGCTCCGACCTCGCCCTTCAGGCACTCCAGGTGATCGCACGAACACCTAATCGAATCGTGAGCGGACCTGAAATCGCTTCTGTGCTCAATATCTCCAGTCCCTATCTGGGGACGATCATGGGACCACTCGCCCGAGCTGGCTGGGTGCGATCCTCCACAGGCCCGGCTGGCGGGTACCGAATCTCAACGGTGCTGTCGAAAAGATCTGTCCTCGATCTCGTCGAAACGATGGAAGGCGCCGTCGACCGCGATTCCTGCATGCACAGCGATCCCATGCACGGCGTCGACGAACCGTGCGCCCTGCACTACCCATGGACACGTGCCAGAGATGCATTGCTCGACGAACTCGCCGACACGATGCTCGCTGACGTCTATGGACTGAACACCGAGCCGGAGGGTTGACCAGCGGCATTGCCGGGCACTCGCCGTTGCGACTGCTCACTCCCCGGTTACGATGATCCCGGCTTGGCGTTGAAGAAGAACCGAGACGAACCATTGGACACACAGGAACTACTGGCTTCGGAAGGGACCGGCTGATGAACATGAGAAGACTGATCATCCTCGTGGCCGTGGTGGCTCTGGCTCTTGCCGCGTGCACTGGTG
>CBETWC010000398.1:0-2082 GCA_965539925.1 uncultured bacterium | reverse complement strand
CTACGCTTTTGCACATGCGCTGCCCCCTTTGTACGACCGATGACACACGAGTGGTTGACTCGCGACCTGCAGATGAGGGTCGAACGATCAGACGCCGCCGAGCATGTCCGCGGTGTGGTCACCGTTTCACAACGTTCGAGCGACCCAGTGCAGTAGTGGTCGTCAAACGCGATGGCCGACGCCAACCTTTTGACGCTTCGAAGGTTCGTATGGGCGTCGAGATAACCATGGCGGATCGGCCCGTCGCACAGGATGCGATCGATGATCTCGTGAGCACTGTCGAGAGAGCTGCGTACACATCCCAGGGGTCGATACACGCCGACGAGATCGGAAGGCTCGTCCTGGACGGCCTGAGGGATATCGACGAAGTCGGATATCTGCGCTTCGCATCGGTCTACAAGGAGTTCCAGAAGGCGAGCGACTTCGAAAAGGAAGCCGCCGCTCTCGATAGTGAGACTCTGTCTACTGAGTGAGTTCCTCGAGGTACGTCTCGAGATCGCTTGCGAGTTCAACGATCTGCTGATCGATCTCCACGCGAGCGGTGCTCATCGTTGTCTCGAGCTCGTCGGCAAGTGTGGTCTTGAGATCGTCGAGTTCTGCAATGAGGGCGGCCGCGTCCGTCTCGTTGCCCTCGGAGAGGGATGTCAGATACTCATCCTGCCAGGACGCGTATCGCTCGACGGCCGAACGAGCCGATTCGTGGAGTGCCGTTGTTGTCTCTGTCACCGGAAGGTCGTTGATGGCAGAAGAATCCTCGACCAGGGAGGAAGCAAGCGAGACACTGAGGGCGTTGATCGTTTGGACATCGGCTGTCGCTGGGAGATCTCCCGTATCAAGAAGCTGAGGAACCGTTGTGCGATACACGTAGGCATGGCCGAGATTTCTGGCAATGTCAGACCCGCGGGCAGCATTGATCAGCGCCGTGTCCTGGAGTGGCTCGAGGGAGGTGATCTCCTCGACAGGAAGGAAGGGGATCTGGAGGGGGAGAGGCTCCGCTGCGACGAGAGCGAGCTGGTGGGCTGCGCTATCGAGTTGCGACACGACCGGCACCGATGCCGAGAGTTCGTCTGAGGTGGAGGCTGGATCGGTGATCGTGTCGAGTGCTGACTGACCGAGAGGAAGCTCCTGACGCAACGAGAGGGACGCGTCTGCGTATGACTGTTTGACTCCAATGGCTTCCTGACGGAGTGCGGCGGGTAGCCACAGCGCAGCAAGAGCGCCAACAGCAAGCAGGAAGCCCATAAACGCAACGGCCGGCCAACGGAAGGATCGCCTGCTCTCCAAGACCGGGCTCAGTTCGGTGTCCTCATGCATCAGGGATTGCTGTGGTTGAGCCAGTGCCTCCATCTCGCCGGTGTCGTCAGGTGGGAGTGTCTGGGGCATCTTGGGATGCTCGTACGTCGATGTCGACGTGCCTGTACTTCCATCGAAGGATTCAAACGTGACTACGTGGGCGTCGAGGGGTTCCACCGGCTCGAGGTCTGGGAGCGTGTTGTCGAACTCGAGCGCGGCAACTGTCTCACTCGGTGTTGGCGGAGGCGGCGCTGCGCCGACAGCTTCGAGGAACCAGCTACCGTCGTTCCCTGACCCTTTGTTCTCATCCTGTCTGGCCATTGATCCAGTCTCCATAGGAGAATCGCCACATGAAGATACCCGTAGTTCGCAGAGACTCGATGTACCCACTGCCCCGATTCGCCCATCCGGGTGATGCGGGAGCAGACCTTCATGCGGCCGAGGCCCTGGTCATCGAACCCGGAGGTCGGGCGCTCGTCGCCACAGGACTATCGATGGCCATTCCTGAGGGTCATGGAGGATTCGTTCTGCCTCGCAGTGGCCTTGCGGTACGGACCGGCGTGACCGTGCTCAATGCCCCCGGGCTGATCGATGCCGGCTACCGGGGCGAAGTGAAGGTCGCGTTGATCAATCACGGAAGCGAGGCGTTTGAAATCAGCGTTGGGGATCGCATCGCCCAGCTTGTCATTATGGCCGTTTCAGACCCTGAGTACGTGACGAGCGACACCCTGGAAGTGTCCGAAAGAGGCTCTGGTGGCTTCGGTTCTACGGGTGTCAGGGGTGGTTGAA
>CBETWC010000397.1:0-2098 GCA_965539925.1 uncultured bacterium | reverse complement strand
CAGGCGGTGCACCGAAGTGCTTCGCGATGATCTCGCCACCAACTCTTGCTGCCTCTATCGCTACGTGTAGATCGTCCATGGGGACAACGTAGTACGTAGTACGAATGACGTAGTACGTACCCGAGGGACACGGGACGGTTCTTCCCTGATGCCTGACGCCTGGTGCCTGATGCCTGTCCTCTTCCCTATCCTGCCGGGAATGGTTCAAGCTGGTTTGGTTCTTCTCAGCGCGCTCTTGATGTGGGCAGCATTCCCGCCCCTCGGGCTGGCGCCGCTCGCCTTCATTGCACCGGTTCCGATGTTCCTGGCCATTCGCTCGGTTGAGCGCCCAATGTGGGCACTGATCCTTGGGTTCGGCTGGGGCAGCGTGTTCTTTGGCCTGCTCCTCAACTGGATCATGGTGCTGGGCTTCGTTGCCTGGTTCCCCCTCTCCATCCTGATGGGAACGTTTACCGCGTTGTACGCATTGTTCGTATGGACATTCCGGTTGTGGACGCCCTGGCGGTGGTTCTACATAACCGTTGGCGGTTGGATGGTCCTCGAGTTCCTGCGCGGGCACTTCCCGTTCGGTGGATTCCCGTGGGGCGACATTGGATACCCTGCTGCGTCACTGCCAGGAGCCATTGGGTCTGTTCAGTGGATCGGCCCGTCCGGCTGGTCGGTTCTCGCTGTCGCTGTTGCAGCAGCTGTCACGCTCGTCATCGAGAACCACAAGCTGTGGAGATTCTCTGTCGATGCAGCGGCCGTTGTGATGCTTGTGATGATCGGTGGCGCGTTCCTCGGCCCGACTCCGTCCGCCCAGGTGTGGAGAACGGCGATCGTTCAGGGGGGCTCTCCTTGTCCCCAGACCCATTGTCAGAACGAGACGAAACGAATATATGAGCGCCACATGGAACTCACCCGGGCAATCCCTGAAGGGACCGTCGAGTTCGTCGTCTGGCCGGAGAACTCCGTCGGTAGTCCCTATGAGCCAGACACCAATGACGAGGTACGCACGGCGATCATCGAGCAGGCCAGGCGGTTGGATGCCTACATGCTGATCTCAGGCACGAGAGTGGTTGGCGATGACCAGTTCATCAACTTCAATGCCCTGTACTCACCCGATGGCGTGAAGCTCGGCGAGTATCACAAGCGGCATCCGGTGCCCTTCGGTGAGTACGTGCCGCTACGGGGCCTGTTCGACTTCGTGCCCCAACTCGATCAGGTTCCGAGAGACATGATCTCCGGGACCCAGGCGATCGTGTTTCCCACGGAGCAAGGTGTCGTGGGCTCTGTGATCTCGTTCGAGGGGGCCTTCGCCCGATCCATGAGGTCGATCGCCAAGGCTGGGGCCCAGACAATGGTTGTGGCCACCAACGAGAGTAGCTACGGCGTCGAAGCGCCTTCGGACCAGCTGATCGGTTTGGTTCGTGTGAATGCCGCAGGAATCGGACTCGACACCGCTCATGCAGCTATCACCGGAAAGTCGACATTCGTCTCTGGCGGCGGAGACGTTGGCCGCGAGACACTCCTCCTCGAGTCGACGACACTGCACGGATCTGTGCAGTTCTCGGTCGATGGACCAACGATCTGGGTTCGCGTCGGTGACTGGCTCGCAGTGCTCGCCATGCTTGTTGGAGCGGTCGCGATCGCCATTCCGGGTGCAAGGAGTACCGATCCGGGCGAATTGACCGCGCGCTAATTTTGCGCGTTCGGGGTAAGGGCGATTAGACTGCATGGTTCCGATATCTCTCGGTGCTGGGTTCGCGTGCCCCGAGCACAAACTCGCACCTCATCAACGGACCGAAGAAAGGCACACAAACTATGTCTGACATCCTCAAGGCATCCCGTCCGAAGGGCCGCTCACGCCGTCCCAAGACGTATGAAGAAGAGCGCACCTGCGCTGTTGCGGATTGCGTAACTCAGCTGTCCAAGTACAACCGTGCTGAGTTCTGCCACAACCACCGCCCCGTCAGGTACCCAAGGCTCCGCGGCGTCCTCACGACAGAGGAATAGCGGAGAATCAAGATTCAAGATTCAAGAACCAAGAAGAGGCCCCGGTAATGCCGGGGCCTCTCCTTTCTACGTCTTGACTCTTGACTCTTGACTCTCGCGTCTC
>CBETWC010000396.1:0-2103 GCA_965539925.1 uncultured bacterium | reverse complement strand
GCTCGCGGCAGGCCAGTCCTCGGATGCTCTCGTGGCCACAGTCCTTGCATCGAAGGCACCCGTCATCGTGGCACCCGCCATGCATACAGAGATGTGGCAGCACCCTGCGACACGGTCGAACATCGAACGGTTGAAGGCATTCGGGTACACGATCGTCGAACCGACCGTTGGGTCCCTCGCTGGTGGCGATGAGGGTGTCGGCCGTCTCGCCGAACCAGAGACAATCGCCGATAGCGTCGAGGCGTTCTTCCCTGCGCTGGACATGAGCGGTCTGACTGTCCTTGTAACGGCCGGCGGCACAAGAGAACCCATCGATCCCGTTCGCTACATCGGGAATCGCTCATCGGGCAAGATGGGCAACGCCCTGGCGGAAGTAGCCGCTGATCGCGGAGCAGCGGTTGTCCTCGTCACAACGGTGGCTCCTGTACGAGTCCCTGGTATTGCAACGGTCGAAGTGAACACGGCAGACGAGATGGCTCAAGCTGTGTGGGCGAAAGCATCTGACGTCGACGTGGTGGTCATGGCTGCTGCTGTGGCCGATTTCAAGGTGAGCGACCCGGGCAGAGAGAAGATCCGGCGAGCCGATGGGGTTCCCGAAATCGATCTCGTGCCGACTGTGGATGTGCTCAAGGGAGTCCACGAGTCGATTCCGCGCCCCTTCCTTGTCGGGTTCGCAGCGGAGACAGGCTCAATCGACCGAGCCGTCGACAAGGCGAAAGCCAAGGGTGTCGATCTCCTTGTGGCAAACGATGTAGCGAAGACAGGGTCAGGCTTCGGAACCGATACCAACGAAGTGCAGTTCGTGTTCAGCGACGGAACCACACGTGACCTCGATCTCATGTCAAAGGCCGATGTAGCAACCGAGATTTGGGACACCGTGCTGAAGCTCAGGGAAGAGTCCTGAACTCCGTACCAGCCTGCCAGGTCGTTCCCGACATCACGACCTTCGCTGTTGATGACGGCTTCTCCTATCTGATCCCGGCTGGCGTTGATGTCGAGGTGGGAAGCCGGGTCAGAATCAGGGTCTCCGGTCGACGTCTCAAGGGATTCGTGACCGCCGTGTTCGATGCTGATCCTGGACGGAAGCTGATCCCGATCGAAGGCCTGTCGGGAGAGATCCCTTCGTTCGGTCCACCGATGCTGGAATCACTTCGATGGGCGGCCACGCATTACGTGACACCGCTGTCGGTGCTCCTGAAACGAACGATCCCTCCGAACGTTCCCAAACGCCTCAACGGAGGAGACGCTGCGAATCGGGGGTTTCCAAAGATGTCTGTTCCCCAGGTACCCGTGTACCGCGTCGGTTCACCACCGTATGGCTCGGCGATCGCCGCCACGATCGACACCGTGGTGAAGGATGATCGAACCGTCATTGTCATTGCTCCGACGGTTGCCGAAATCGGCGAGATATCCGACCACCTCGCGGAGATCCACGGGGACCGTGTTGTGCTCGCCACCTCATCCATGTCGGGTGCATCGGTGACGAAGAGTTGGAGCCGTGTTGCCTCCGCGTCAGGAGCGATCCTTGTCGGGACCAGGGAAATCATGTTCTGGCCATTCCACGATCTGGGACTCGCGGTAGTAGTTGAAGACGGACGGCGTGTCATGCGCTCTCCGGGAACACCGACCCTGAGCGTGCGTGACGTCATCCTGCAGAGATCGCTCACGGAGGGGTTCGCCACTGTGTTCCATGGACCAGTACCCACTCTGGAGGCCATGGCGAAGGGTGCAGTGATCGAGGCTCCAGCGCAACGACAGTGGCCCATGGTCGAAGTGATCGATCGTGGAGAAGAGCCTCCCAGCAGCGCGATGCTCACCGAGCGGGTCATGGCCGCGATCCGGGGTTCGGTGAACGCCGGTGATCCCGTCTTCGTCCTGGTCGGATCACGTGGGTACGCCCCGGCATTCCGATGCGCGAGCTGCGGCGAACTTCGGCGCTGTCGCAAGTGCTCCAGTGCTGCTTCGAGAGACGGAACCTGTCGACGCTGCGGGACAATGCTCGGTCCCTGCTCTGGCTGTGGTGCTGGACGATTCCAGGCTCTCGGAGCGGGTGTTGGGAGAATCATCGATGACATCTCCGGCTTCATCGACACCGACATGGTT
>CBETWC010000395.1:0-2107 GCA_965539925.1 uncultured bacterium | reverse complement strand
CAACGAGGGTTGCCAGCTTCGTGACGGACTTGCCGAGTTGACCAAGCTTGACGCCAAAGTCGTTGTCATCACGACCCACGCCGTCCCGACGAATGCCAAGTGGGCAGCGGAGAACGGTTTCGAGTTCCCTGTCCTCTCCAATTTCTGGCCACATGGCGATGTCGTCCAGGCCTACGGCGCGTTCAACGATGCTGTTGGCAGCGCGAACCGCGTCACCTACGTCGTGGACAAGGAAGGCATCATCCGCGACGTGATCGCGACTGACTCACTCGGCACGCCGCGCGAGTACGAGCTGTACGGTGAGGCTCTCGCTGCGCTGTGACCGGGAGACGTAGTACGTAATGCGTCATACGTACGAGTGGTTCCCTATCTGCGTTCTACGTGGCAAGAAATCGACGCGCACACCTGCAGAGGTATACCGCAGAACCTACAATTCCTATGGATAAGGCTAAGGAATTGGACGCTGCCCCGACATGACAACATCTGACCGGCCTCCGGACTCCTCGCCGATCCTCGAGCCACGCAAACAATCGATGCCGCCATGGCTCAGGGCAGCGCTCGTTGTTGCCTTGTTGTACGGATTCCTTGTCGGCGTCAAGCTGCTCGAATCCGGTGTCAAGGGACTCGGGAGCGATACGGCGGGCGGACTGTTCGACGGCATCACGAACCCACTGGCAGCACTCTTCGTCGGCATCCTCGCGACAGTGCTGGTGCAATCGTCATCAGTGACGACGTCGACCATCGTCGGGCTCGTTGCAGCCGGTCAGCTCCCGATCGAGATCGCCGTACCCATGATCATGGGTGCCAACATCGGCACCTCTGTCACGACCACCATCGTGTCCCTTGCCCATGCCCGCAGGAGCGACGAGTTCCGCCTTGCGTTTGCGGCAGCGACGATGCACGACTTCTTCAACCTCATCGCCGTAGCGATCCTGCTCCCAATCGAGATAGCCACAGGCTTCCTGCAGAAGACCGCAACGCGAATGGCCGGGATGCTGCCCGGAGGATCAGACGCCACCTTCAACTCCCCCATCAAGGGTGCCGTCAAGTGGGGAGCAAAGCAGATCCAGCACCTGGTCGAGCCGTTCTTCAGCTCGGAGACCGCTCTCGGGGTGGCACTCATCCTGGTCGGTATCGCGATCATCTTCCTCACGCTCATGCTCATCACGAAGAACATGAAGGTCTTGATCGCTGCACGCATCGAGAGATCCGTGAACGCTGCTCTTGCCAAGAGTGGCATGGTGGGCATCACCGTCGGCATCCTCGTGACGGTCGCTGTCCAGTCGTCAAGCATCACCACATCGATCCTGGTCCCGATCGTGGCATCCGGGATGCTCCTGGTCCGAAACGCCTACCCGATCACCCTCGGGGCGAACATCGGGACGACAGTCACAGCCCTCATCGCGGCACTTGCAACCGGGTCCATCGATGGGATGACGATCGCCCTCGTGCACCTGCTGTTCAATATCGTCGCCATTCTCATCGTTTACCCGTGGGGAAAGATTCGATACGTTCCCGTCATGCTCGCTGAGAAGCTTGCCGAGATCGCGGTGACAAAGAAGTGGATCGCTGTGGCGTATACGACAATCGTGTTCATCGCCATTCCGATCTTGGGTATCTTGGTTCTTAGCTAGGAGGCAATCGTGGTAATGGAATTCTTCAGGGGCGGACCGAGCAACGAGCTCGACGAGGTCGAGACATGGATCGTCGGGATGCTCCGAGATGGCAACGATGTGTTCACCACCGCGACCGACGCGCTTTTCGGTGGCGGGAAGTCCAAAGCGACGAAGAAGGAAGTCCGTGAGACAGACAAGGGCATCAACGAAGCCCAACAGGATGTGCGTCGCGCTCTCATGATCCACGCCGCGGTCAATGGGAGCGATCTCCCCCTTGTGCTCCAGTACGGATCGATTGTCAAGGACGCCGAGCGCATCGGGGACTACTCGAAGAACATATATGACCTCGTCAAGTACGGGGCGAACTTCGAAGGGTCCTCGGATGAGGACGAACTCGATGACTACCGCGACAGGGTGAGCAGGCTCATCCTCGAAGCTGCAGACGTGTACGAAGCCAAGGACGCCGATGGGGCGCAGAGACTCCTCGGCAA
>CBETWC010000394.1:0-2112 GCA_965539925.1 uncultured bacterium | reverse complement strand
CGCTCGCGTGTCCTCCCTGAAGGGAGGACGAGAAGCTGTCGGCTATCAGCCAGAGAAGAAGAAGAGGAAGAAGAATCAGGCGCCAGGCGTCGGGAATTAGGCAGGGAGAGTGTCCATCTGGAGGTACTCGGTGACGTTGAGGAACGCGGGCGGTTCCTTCGTGGCTTTGGACAGTTGTTGCCAAGCGTCTTCCTTTGAGATAAGTCTCGGGGAATCCAGCTCGAATTCCTCCTCTTCGACTCTGAGGGTGGCGGAGCCAGCCTTGAGTATGTTTCGGACCCAGTCAGATTCGGAGCCGTACATCACGATGAAGATGTATCCGCCGTCAACGGCGTGGGCATCGAGCGGTGTGTGGTAGGTCTTCCCCGACGATCGGCCGATGTGGGTCAGGACCGGTCTCTTGCCCTTCTTGATCTCCGCTGGGTTGAATACCCGTCTATTGACCTTGGCTATCCACATGGGTACAGGCATCTGGGACCTCCGGTGCCAATCGCTGCAGGCTCGTCGTCGGTGGGCACCTTCATCGTAGATCGTCCTCGGAGTGCTGCCCTCACGTGCCACCCGAGCGGGTCGTTCGTCCCTATCCTGAGGCATATGACCTCCTCGCGCCAGGTTCGGCTTGTCACAGCTACGTCGCTCTTCGACGGGCACGATGCTGCCATCAACATCATGCGGCGGATTCTGCAGGCCTCAGGCGCTGAGGTCATCCACCTCGGCCACGACCGCAGCGCAGCAGAGATAGCCGAAGCAGCCATCGAGGAGGACGCTCACGCCGTTGCCGTCACGTCCTATCAGGGCGGACACATGGAGTTCTTTCGATACCTTCGCGGGCTTCTCGATGATGCCGGTGGGCAGGACATCCGACTCTTCGGAGGCGGAGGAGGCACCATCCTCCCTGAGGAGGGCGACGAGCTCAACTCGGACGGCATTGCCCGGATCTACTCACCAGACGACGGCCGAAAGCTCGGTCTTCAGGGGATGATCGATGAGCTCATGGCTGCTGCCTATCACGATCAGCCGCCCCTCGACGATCTCATCGGTCAGGTGCGTGCCGGCGATAATCGAGCAATCGCCAGGGCGATCACGATCGCAGAGAACAATGGCGACGATCGTGCGGCCCTTCTTGAGGCTGTGCAGAGTGAGCCGGACCGCGGTATCCCAGTGGTCGGGTTCACAGGTACGGGCGGTTCCGGGAAATCCTCGATTCTCGATGAACTCGTCCTGCGATTTCGCAGGGACTTCCCAGACCGCAAGATCGCAGTCATCTCCGTCGATCCCACGAAACGCCGTAGCGGTGGAGCCCTGCTCGGCGATCGCATCCGGATGAACGCTGTCGAAGGAGATTCTGTCTACATGCGGTCCCTCGCGACACGCCAGGCGAATCTCTCCATGTCGCCACACGTCGCTTCAGCCGTCGACATCGTCAAAGCAGCCGGATTCGACCTCGTGCTCCTTGAAACCTCGGGCATCGGGCAATCGGACACCGAGATCGTCGATGCGTCGGATATCGCGGTGTACGTGATGACTCCCGAATACGGAGCGGCGACACAACTCGAGAAGATCGACATGTTGGATTTCGCCGATGTGATCGCGATCAACAAGTCGGATCGTCGTGGTGCAGATGACGCTCTTCGAGATGTTCGCAAGCAGGTGAGGCGGAATCGAGAAGCCTTCGATGTTGCTGATGAGGATCTCCCTGTCGTTGCAACGATCGCTTCACGGTTCAACGACGACGGCACGCAGCGCCTCTACGAGTGGATCATGCGCATCGTCCATGACCGTTTCCCACAGGCTCTCGGCTCGGTCCGCCACCGTGATGGGCGAACCGGTGGTGATCCGATCATCCCCCGCAGTCGCGTTCGCTACCTCTCAGAGATCGCGGACGCGATCCGCGCCTACGACAGGACAGCAGCTCAATCCGCCGCCACGGCCGGTGATCTCCAGGCTGTGATGCGCGTCAACGCGTTGGCTCCCGATGGCACACTCGACAAACTTGCGGAACAGCTGCGGGGAGATGTCCCTGAGAGTGTGCTCGCGGCATTGGGTTCCTGGGACGGCGAGGTCGAAGCCCATTCGGGCGGCAGCGTCTCGTACGAGATTCGTGGCAAGGAG
>CBETWC010000393.1:0-2117 GCA_965539925.1 uncultured bacterium | reverse complement strand
CCGGGTTCGCAGGCTCACGGTCCCCCCTGGCTCGAAGACTCGCCTGTCCCCCCTGAAGGGAGGACGCGAAGAAGGGGCGCCCTCTCGGGCGCCCCTTCTTCATTGTGCTTGGGCGGTCGTACTACGTATTGCGTACTACGTCCTACCGCGGCGAATCCGCTTAGAAGCCCATTCCGCCGTCGTGCTCGTGACCACCGGGCATTGCTGGAGCATCCTCAGGGATCTCAGCAACGAGTGCCTCGGTCGTGATGATCAGTGCAGCGATGGACGCCGCATTCTGAAGCGTTGACCGGGTCACCTTTGCAGGATCGATGATGCCTGCGCCGATGAGGTCTTCGTACTCGCCAGTGGCGGCGTTGAAGCCCTCATTGCCCTCATGCTCGTTCTTCACCTTGTCAACGACGACGCCACCTTCGTAGCCAGCATTGACAGAGATCTGACGGATCGGGGACTCGAGCGCACGGCGAACGATCTGACGACCGGCCTTCCAGTCATCACTCTTGCCACGAAGCTTGTCGACCGCGCTCTGACTGCGGAGCAGTGCAACACCACCGCCGGGAACGATGCCCTCTTCGACAGCAGCACGAGTTGCCTGGATGGCGTCCTCGATGCGGTGCTTCTTCTCCTTGAGCTCCACCTCGGTAGCAGCGCCGACCTTGATGACGGCAACGCCACCGCTGAGCTTCGCAAGACGCTCTTGGAGCTTCTCACGGTCCCAGTCGGAGTCGGAGTTCTCGATCTCCTGGCGGATCTGCTTCACGCGAGCTTCGACATCAGCGTGCGTTCCCGCACCCTCGACGACTGTTGTGTCGTCCTTGGTTATGACCACCTTGCGTGCGGTACCGAGCATCTCAATCGTCACGCCATCGAGCTTCAGGCCGACCTCTTCCGAGATGACCGTTGCGCCCGTGAGGATGGCGATGTCCTGGAGCTGAGCCTTGCGGCGCTCGCCGAACCCGGGAGCCTTGACAGCAACCGAGTTGAACGTTCCACGAATCTTGTTGACAACGAGCGTCGCGAGAGCTTCACCCTCGATGTCCTCAGCGATGATCAGAACTGACTTGCCGGTCTGCATAACCTTCTCGAGTACAGGAACGAGGTCCTGGACAGAGCCGATCTTCTGGTTCGCGATGAGAACGTACGGATCCTCGAGAACCGCTTCCTGGCGGTCAGCATCCGTGATGAAGTACGGCGAGATGTAGCCCTTGTCGAACTGCATACCCTCCGTGAACTCAAGATCGACGCCGAAGGTCTGGGAGTCCTCAACGGTGATGACGCCCTCGTTGCCGACCTTCTGCATCGCGTCCGCGATGTGGCCACCGATCTCAGTATCTGCGGCTGAGTTCGCCGCGACGTAGGCGATCGAGTCACGATCATCAGAACCGACCGGCGTGGCCAGCTCTTCGATCGCTTTGACAACAGTGTCAACAGCTTCTTCGATACCGCGACGCATCTCCATCGGGTTTGCACCAGCGGTAACGAGGCGGAGACCGTCTGTCACCATGGCCTGAGCGAGCACCGTTGCGGTGGTCGTACCGTCACCGGCGACATCGTTGGTCTTGTTCGCGACTTCCTTGGCGAGCTGTGCACCCATGTTCTCAAAGGCGTCGTCGAGCTCGATCTCCTTGGCGATCGTCACACCGTCGTTTGTGATCGTGGGTGCGCCCCACTTCTTCTCAAGGACGACGTTGCGACCCTTGGGGCCGAGCGTCACCTTGACGGTGTCTGCGAGCTTGTCTACGCCCGCCTGGAGGCCACGACGGGCCTCATCATTGAAATGAATTTCTTTGGCTGCCATGTAGATATCCCCTTCTAGCCCAAGATGGCGAGCACGTCACGGCTGGAGAGGATCAAGTAATCCTCACCGTTGTGCTTCACCTCGGTGCCGCCGTACTTCGAATAGAAGACGACATCTCCGACTTCGACATCGACAGGGATACGCTCCCCATCCTTGAACTCACCCGGTCCAACCGCGAGGACTTCACCCAACTGGGGCTTCTCCTTGGCGGTGTCCGGAATCACGAGGCCACTTGCAGTGCGGCTCTCTTCTTCGTCTTGAGGCTTGACCACGATGCGGTCGCCCATGGCCATGGCCTCGACCTGGTCATGGGTAACGT
>CBETWC010000392.1:0-2127 GCA_965539925.1 uncultured bacterium | reverse complement strand
GCAGGGTTCTATCCCGGAGGTATCGACCAATCGCTGATGCGATTCACTGATCTTGTCCTCGGATTACCACTCCTGCCTGTTGCAATCGTGGTCGGACGCATTCTGCCTGAGGTGGAGTTCTTACCGGGGTTCATCAGGACAGGTCCGTTCGGAATCGCGATGCTCATCGGTTTCCTTGCGTGGGGTGGACTGGCTCGGATCGTCCGAGCGGAGTTCTTATCCTTGAGAGAGAAGGAATTCGTCGAAGCGGCGAGGGCTGCCGGTGCGGGCGACAATCGCATCGTGTTCCGGCACATCCTTCCCAACGCAATGAGTCCGATAATCGTGCAGACGACGTTGGTCATCGGTGCTGCAATCGTCATCGAAGCGGCATTGTCCTTCCTCGGATTCGGAGTGAAGCCGCCAACGCCGACCTGGGGGGCCATGGTTTCTCAAGGTGGTCGTCAGGCGGTCCGTGGCTTCTGGTGGGAGATGGTGTTCTCCGGCACGGCCCTCGTGACAACAGTTCTCGCAATCAACTTCCTCGGAGACGGCTTGCGCGATGCGCTCGATCCGACCCAGACGATCGAACGAAAGTAGGCGTTCGTGACGGAACCACTTCTGAAGGTTGACAACCTCCGCACGTACTTCTCAACGGAGGAGGGCGTCGTGAGGGCGGTCGACGGTATCTCCTTTGATCTTGCTCCGGGCGAGCGGCGCGGTGTCGTCGGCGAGTCGGGGTCAGGCAAATCGGTGATGGCCATGTCGATCATGCGGCTCATTGAACCACCCGCGGGGGAGATCGTCACAGGTACGATCGATTTCCAAGGCGAGAACCTTCTGACACTCGGCGAAGACGATATGCAGGCCGTGCGTGGCGGGAAAATCGCGATGATCTTCCAGGACCCGATGACTGCGTTGAATCCGGTGTATACGATCGGGGACCAGCTCATGGAAACCATCGTGCTGCACCAGAAGGTGTCGGCTGTTGAGGCACGCAAGATCGCTATCAAGGCGCTTGAGGACGTGCAGATTCCCAATGCTGAGGGCAAGCTCACCGACTATCCGCACCAGTTCTCGGGAGGCATGCGCCAGCGCGTGATGATCGCGATGGGGCTGTCGTGCAACCCTGATCTCCTGATCGCGGATGAGCCGACAACCGCGTTGGATGTGACCACTCAGGCCCAGATCATGGATCTGATGTTGAAGCTGGCCGCGGAACGCGACACGGCAGTGCTGCTGATCACTCACGATCTGGGAGTCGTTGCTGGATTCTGTGACACGGTCCAGGTCATGTATGCGGGAGGCATCGTCGAATACGGGACCGCAGATGAGGTATTTCACAATCCGCAACATCCCTATACATGGGGTTTGCTCGGTTCGATGGCACGTCTCGATGAGGAGCACAAGAACAGGCTTCACTCGATTGCAGGTGCCCCGCCTTCGGTCATCGATCTGCCAATTGGGTGCCGTTTCCGCCCGCGTTGCGAATTCGCCATTGAGAAGTGCGGCAAAGTGCTTCCGATGCTCCAGCCATCGAAGGGCACCGAGCAGCTTGTTGCCTGTCATCGTGCTGACGAACTCGACCTCAAGCTTGCAGCACTGTCGAGCGAAGAGACCACGGAGGTCGCGTCATGAGCGAGACCACCGAAGAGACGGTCGATCAGATCGACGTCGATGCATCGCAGCTGCCGGATGACGTGATCATGAGGGTGAACCACCTCGTGAAGGAATTCCCGATCAAGCGCGGAGTGTTCTTCAGGAAGCAAGTCGGTGCCGTGTATGCCGTTTCTGACATCTCGTTCGAGGTGAAGAAGGGCGAGACGCTGGGCCTCGTCGGCGAGTCGGGGTGTGGCAAGTCCACAACGGCACGTTGCATCATGCGTCTGCTCGAACCGACATCGGGTGATGTGTGGTTCCGCTCCGAGCAGCTCGACGGCGAAGTCATCAATGTGGCTACCGCCGGAAAGTCGGCGTTGAAGGCAATCAGGGAAGATATCCAGATCGTGTTCCAGGATCCGTACGCCTCCTTGAATCCTCGAATGACAGTCGCCTCGATCATCGCAGAGCCCATGATCGTTCACTCCGAGCGCACGAAGGGCGACCGGCTTGAAGAAGTCAAGCGACTGCTCAAGGTCGTTGGCCTTC
>CBETWC010000391.1:0-2137 GCA_965539925.1 uncultured bacterium | reverse complement strand
TTGAGACTTGCTGTTCGTAATGCCATGCCGCGAGGTTAACAAGGGGTGAGTTTGCTGTGGAATTCGTACCCGGTGTCCGAACCGATGATCGCGGTTCGGAGACCTGCGCAGACCCCCCTTATCTGAGTGGGTGCGTGTGTCAAGGGTGTTGTTGTGTTTTTTGTGTCGGCGGGTTCCTTTCGGTTCTGGGATGCGTCGGTGTCCGGCCTTATCTGGGTGCTCGAATCTGGTGGTTCGGCGACATGATGTTGGATTGGGTTTCCGGCGGGTATGCGACCGTTCGTTCTACCAGGGTTCTCCGCTCAGCTGGTGGCTGCTCGGGATACAGGGGGGTTGCTGGAACCGGTCGCAAAGCTCATCGGTGGTTCGGATGCGTGACGCGTCGAGGGTGTGTGTTTCTCCTTCAGATCAGATTGTGGTTGGGGTGTTCTCCCAGGCGGTGTCTCCGAGGTTGGTCAAGATGTGGTGGATCCGGCGGGCATGTTTACGGGCAACCGACAACGCCGCCCTTGACGCCCCGACCCGTTGGCGGGTTGCTTGGTAGTAGACATGATCGGGGGACGACTTTTTGGAGGCGTGTTGGGCGGCTTCGACCAGAGCCCACCTCAAGGTGGAGGACCCTTGCCTTGAGAGTTTCCCTGGTGCCCGGTTGTTATCGGATTGGTAAACAGTGATATCGAGACCGGTGTAACGCACTGCTTGGCGCGATGACGAGAAGCGGCGGGTGTCTCCCATCTCCGCCCAGATGATCGGGGCCAACAACGGTCCAATGCCCCACAGCTTTTGTAACTCTGCGCAGCCGGGCTGGGACCGGCCAATAGCTTTGAGGTCGCTGCGGAGCTGTTCGATACGGCCGGTCAGTTCGTCGATGAGCCCGAGGGCTTCGTCAACGAGACGGCGACCCGCCGGCGATAACGACACCGCCACCTCAGCTAGGCGGCGCCGACCCGGCTCCGATGTCAACGCGGTGACTGGTTCACATCCTTGCTGGAACAGTTGGGCATGGATCCGCTGGATCCACTCCCTCCGATCAGCCAGCATTCGTTGATACAACCTGCCCAACACTCTCACCTCAATGACATGAGCCGGTGGGATCCACGACAACGGCAGCCGGCCATCGCTAAGGAGCGTCCGCAACAACAAGGCGTCAGCCCGATCAGTCTTGGCTCGCTTCTTTTTGCCTCGCAACGTTGCCGTGTCAGCCGGTTCAGCCATATACCCAGCAACACCGGCCCGGTCGAGTTCTTCAGCCACATACCGCCACCCGGTGCAACCCTCAAACGCAAAAGACACATCACTGTGCCCCTCGAAACGGGCCAGCCACTCCCGCAGATCCTGACGGGTGCCCGGGATCCGACCACGTGACACCTCACCGGTTGCCGAGTCCGCGTAATCAAACGTGATCTGAGCCCGATGCACATCAAAACCACCTACTACGATTCCCATCAGAGACCTCCTCTCGAGTTCCGCCCTAACCACGGGCACTGCACACCAGTGTGCCTGAGCCGACAGGAGGTCTCACTCATAACATCTACCCCCGGCTGGCGCCGGCGGTACTTTCCCCCCAGAGGGGGGACTGATGAAGAGGGGGGCTGATAGAGCGGGCTAGATGCCTAGGGCGTCGGGGAGGTCCGCGAGCGAGGCGAGCACTACGTCGGGGCGGTATTCGTCGGGGACGTCTGCAGCGTTGTGGGTTACTCCGGTGAGGACCAGGGCGGTGGCCCAGCCTTCGATCTTGCCAAGGGCTATGTCTGTCTCGGGACGGTCACCCACGATCAGCGGTTGGCGGCCTCCGAGGCCTTCGAGCATGAGACGCATCGGTTGGTGCGGCTTGCCGCAGACGATCGGTTCCTTACCGGTCGCACGCTCGATCACAGCAACCAGCGCCCCCGCCCCCGGATACTGACCCTCGGGCGTCGGATACGTCGCGTCGACATTGGTCGCGTAGAAAGTGGCCCCGTGCTGAACCGCCAGGGTCGCACCGACCAGAGCGTCGTACGAAACGTTGAAGTCAAGACCCGACACAACGGCATCCGCTTCGTGCCAGTCGGTGACGACTTTGATACCGGCTGCCCGCAGGGTGTCACGGAGGCCGTCTGTGCCAAGGACGTAAACACACTCAACACGGTCCACGATG
>CBETWC010000390.1:0-2143 GCA_965539925.1 uncultured bacterium | reverse complement strand
GACCACTGCCTCATCCGGTCTGCCTAAATCCGTGACGATCTCGACAACACCTCGCGCAATGACAAAGAAAGCATCTCCCTTTTCACCCTCACGGAACACCACGTCGCCTGGTGCCAGAAGCTGGGAACCAAATGCGTTGGCGACCTCCGTGAGCTTCTCCTGATCCAGATCGGCGAATAGAGGAACCCCCCGGAGCCGGTCAGGGTGCACCCGTGCTGTCAAGCCGTTCCCGCTGACGTCGAACCCGTGTTGCTTCGTCCACATCGCGCTGAACACTCCATCGGCCCGCAAGAGCTCCTCGAACGTACCTGACTCACAAGCGACTCCATTCGCAACAACCACGATCAGGTCTGCATCTGTTATCGAGCCAAGTCGGTGGGTGACACTGACAATGCTCCTTCCCGACCGAATGTGTTCGATCGCCTCGGTCAAATCAGCCTCACTCTCTGGATCCAGAGCTGTCGCAACCTCATCGAGAAGGAGAAGCTCCGGCGCCCTGACAAGCGCCCGTGCGATGCCAATACGCTGGGACTCCCCTGCCGAGAGAGCGAAGCCCCCTTGGCCGATCCTGCAGTCCAAACCGCCTGGGACCTTGTCGATGACGGCGGCCAACCCAGAGTCGTTGATCGCCCGCTCCAAGGCATCGGCTGGGTACGTATCGTCTCCCAGAGTGATGTTCTCCAGGAGGCTCGCATCGAAGATGTGCGTGTTCTCGAAAGCAACTCCTATGCGGCGCCGCATTTCGTCCGTGTCGACGGCTGCAAGATCGACATCATCCACTGAGACCGCCCCGCTTTCAATGCGGTACAGGCCGAGCAGAACATTGAGGATGGTGCTCTTGCCGGAGCCGTTCGGTCCGACGATCGCCACATAGCTGTTGGGTGGCAGATTCAGGGACAAGCCCTTGAGCTGCGGCTCCGCGTCATCACCATATCGGAATGTGACCTCATCGAAACTGATCGCTCCGCTCAATCCCGGGGATGGAAGTCGCGATTCGGACGACGGCAGGGCCTCGGCCTCCAGGAGAGCATCTATGCGTCGTATGCCGGCCTCGGACTGCTTGATACTGGGCAACACGTCCATGCCGAGGACGCTCGCCTGATATGAGAACGCGGTCAGGATCGCGGTCAACGCTGCGAAAGTTCCCGCGTCGAGGGAACCGCTGAAAGCCAATACGGCGCCGAGCATGATGATCAGCAACTTGATCAACTCGATCGAGTACTCCGCCATCACCTGCTCAAGAGCGATCCTCCACTCGGCCGCCTCGGAGGCTGCCCTGAGAACGGACACCCGCTCAGCGAACCGCTGTTCCGACCTCTTGCGGATGGAGAAGGCCCGAAGAACCTTCTGAGAATCCAGATTGCTCGAAACTTCATCAAGGACGTCGGCGATCCGTTGCTTCTCCTCATCAAGTGAAGGCGCCGATTCAGGAGCGAAACGAAACACGAAGTAGATCACCATCGGAAACACCACGATTGCCACAAGAGCCATCCGCCAATCAAGCGCGAACATGACCGCGAGGTAGATCGCCATTGCAACGATTGCTCGCAGACCGATCAAAGGCTTCTGGATGACGCCACGAGAGAGCAGAGAGATGTCCGACGAGAAATGACTGATCAGGTCACCTGGCTTGGCGCGGTCGTGGAATGCCATGGGGAGAGCTTGCAGGTGTGAGAACGCGACGAGCCGAACCTCGGCGACGATATCAGCTGTCGCCTTCGATGTCAGTCTCGCACCGACGAGTCCTGCACCCAGCGAGATGAGGTATCCGCCGACGAGAAGGACGATGACGTATCGACCCGGTCCGCTGGCCGACGGTTCGATCACCTCATCGATGACAACTTTGATCGCCAAAGCGAGCGCGACGGCAAATACGGCTCGAAGGACCATCGTCCCGGCCAAGCCAAACCCCAACAACCTATGTGGTCTCCAGAATCTGGCGATGCGTCGAAACGCCGCTACCAATAGGCCCTCCCTCCCGAGCGACCCTGCACCTTAGACATCTGGCAGAGCATCGGGGCACACAGAAGTTGCAACGCATCCAACTCCGGACGCGACGAAACCCCCGCTGACGCGGAGGTCTCATCACTTCTCTCTCCCGTGGAGCTGTGGGGATTCGAACCCCAGACCCCTTGTCTGCCAG
>CBETWC010000389.1:0-2156 GCA_965539925.1 uncultured bacterium | reverse complement strand
AGCCATCTCCGATCGACACCAAGAACTGCCGACGTCCCCGTGATCGTGCTCAGTGCGATGGGCAATGAACGTGACGTGGTGCGCGGTTTCGATCTGGGGGCAAACGACTACGTCCTCAAGCCATTCTCGCCCACGGAGCTCTCGGCAAGGGTTCAGAGGCTGGTTCCGACGTCATGATCAGCCTCTTCTCAACAGTCGTCGGGGTTGTCGTGTTCAACGTGGCATTGGCCACCGTGGTCATCGCGCTGAGGATCCGTGGCAATCGCCGAGCAAGGCGAATCCGGCATATCGAGACTCGATGGACGCCGGTACTCGTTGATGTGATCGGCGGGGGAGACGTACCGGTTCCCCCAATACCGCAGGACGAAGCGCGCGACATCCTCGTGTTGGCCGGCAGATTTGCGCGGTGTGTTCGAGGATCGGATCTGGAACGCGTCCGGGTGTTCGTGACGCCATTCGCGAGCATGCTTCTGCCCGAGCTCAGGTCCCGCTCGGCAGAGAAGCGGGCCACAGCCACGGAGCTGCTCGGTGTGCTGGCACTCGACAAGTGCAGCAGGTACATCGTGGAAGCACTCGATGATCCTTCTCCCAGGGTCTCGCTTGTGGCAGCCCGAGCCCTATCACGTCCGGATTATCCGGAGCACACAGCAGCCGTTCTGGACCGTGTCCACCGGTACACGCACTGGAGCCCTTCGCTCATCTCCTCGATGCTGGCCTTGATCGGTTCGGGAGCACTGGAAGACCTGCGAGGCTACCTCGCGAACCCTGAGAGACTCTCCAGGGGGCGCGCGGTGGTTGCCGGAACGCTCCGTCTCCTGCGTGATGCAGAGAGCGCGTCCATCGCAGCGGCCGCGTTGGATTCGGACGATCCGGATCTCGTGGTTTCGAGTCTGCGACTCATCAATGCGGTTGGGAGTTCCCAACAAGCAGAAGCGGTGCGGCCAATGCTGGAGCACCCGGTGTTCTTTGTGCGAGCCGAGGCAGCCTCTGTGCTTTCCAAGATCGGCGACCCGGAGGACATCGACGCGGTTGCCAATCTGCTCCACGGAGATTCGCCGTGGGCGGCGTTGCGGTCTGCCAAAGCGCTCGTCGCGCTTGGCGAACGACAAATGCTCGAGGATCTGTCCAGCGGTCACGGACTGGCGAGCGACAGTGCTCGCGAGGCTCTTCAGGTGGAGCTGGTGTGATGTCTGCCCTTGTCTTTTTCAATGCGTTCGTGATCTTCTACTTCGCCATGCTGAACGGCATCTACATGTTCCTGAGCGCGATCGCGTTCAGGCGACTCCCTGCATACGCACGCAGGCTCAGATCATTTCGTATCGACGACCTCGTCGCGTCCAGCGGCGGTCTTCCGATGTCGCTGCTGGTGCCTGCCTACAACGAGGCTGAGACGATCGTTGATTCCGTGCGCTCATTCCTCACGCTGACGTATTCAGAGCACGAGATCATCGTGATCAACGACGGCTCGTCGGACGCGACGCTTGCCCGGCTGGTGGCTTCGTTCGACATGCGGAAGGTCTCGCGTGTCGCGACATCCAGCATCGAGACTGAGCCGGTGATGAACATCTACCAAGGACGTCGTCATCCGAACCTGTTCGTTGTGGACAAGCTGAACGGGGGGAAGGCAGATGCTCTCAACGCCGGGTTGAACTACTCCCGCGGTGCCGTTGTCAGCGCAATGGACGCTGACACCCTTCTCGAGCCCGATGCGCTCGCCCGAGTGGCGAGGCCGTTCCTTGAAGACTCAAGGACCGTTGCCGTGGGTGGCATCGTTCGCATCGCCAATGGCTGTCGCATCGAGGCAGGTTCCGTCGATGAGGTTCGTCTGCCGAAGGGGATTCTTGCGAGGTTCCAGGTGCTGGAGTACCTGCGAGCGTTTCTCGCCTCGCGTGTCGGATGGGACGCCCTGGGAGCGACGATGATCATCTCGGGGGCATTCGGTGCATTCCGTCGAACCGCGGTGGACGCCGTTGGTGGCTTCGATACCCGCTCGGTCGGGGAGGACATGGAGCTCGTGGTGCGCATGCACCGTCACTTCCGTGATCATGACATCGACTATCGGATCACCTTCATCCCCGACCCTGTTGCGTGGACAGAAGCTCCGGAGACCCTTGCTCAGTTGTCCAGCCAACGCAACCGGTGGCAGCGCGGTCTGG
>CBETWC010000388.1:0-2157 GCA_965539925.1 uncultured bacterium | reverse complement strand
GCCTTCAGCCCGAGCATGCCAACCGCTACCCGCACGAGTTCTCGGGAGGCCAGCGCCAGAGGATTGGCGTGGCCCGAGCTCTTGCCCTGAATCCTTCGTTCATAGTGCTCGACGAACCGGTATCCGCGTTGGACGTGTCGATCCAAGCCCAGGTGCTGAATCTACTTGATGACCTCCAGGATGAATTCAACCTCACCTACCTCTTCATAGCTCATGACCTGTCCGTCGTTCGGCACATCTCAGACCGCGTTGCGGTGATGTATCTGGGGCGCATGGTCGAACTCGCTGACAGGGACGCTCTGTACGACCGCCCGATGCATCCATACACGCATGCGCTGCTGTCTGCTGTCCCTATTCCTGACCCTTCGATCGAGGCTGGTCGTGACCGGATCCTGCTCGAGGGCGACATTCCTCATCCGTCGAATCCTCCATCGGGCTGCCGGTTCAACACGCGTTGTCCCATTGCGGAGAAGGGCAAGTGCGACGTCGACGAGCCCGAATTCGTCGAACTCGAGCCCGACCACTGGGTGGCCTGCCACTTCCCTGAGGTCAAGAAGGTCTTCTGACCGTATCTGAGAGGTCGTCGGTATACTCCCGGCTTCTCACCACGTCGGAGTGGCGGAATTGGTAGACGCGCTAGGTTGAGGGCCTAGTGGGACTGAGTCCCGTGGAAGTTCGAGTCTTCTCTCCGACACCAACAACCCCTTGGGCTCCACCCCTTGGGGTTGTTGCTCGTTTCGGGATGGGTCAGACGCAGGCGATCGGTGAGACGGGGTTCTTGAGGAGCGGCCACGCGATCAGGAGAAGTGGTATCCCGATGATGGCTCCGATGATGGACGCTGTGAGGATCCCACCGACAAGAGCGAGCGCACTGCCCACAGCAAGGAAGGACCAGTGGATCTCCCAGCCGCAGTTGTTCCTTTGGTTGTTCATGTGGCACCTCCTCGGTGATCAGTTGCTACTTCGCACAACCACGTGACAGGGTCGACGTCAACCGAATCGTCGGACACCCGACACGCTATCCGCCGGGTCTCATGCTCTCCGCTGACCGCTGCTGGCTGATAGCTGAATACCGTCCAACGCTACGCTGCGGGCAGCATTGAAAGGGATTCATTGACCACACAGAAGCAGCACTGGCCGACATGGGTGGTTGTCGTAGCCATCATCATCCTCATTCCGCCGCTGGTGTGGATTCTGTCGAGTGTGATCAGCATCGTTGCCGCACTTTCGATAGGCGGAATTCTCCTGATCGCTGGAGTGGTCGCCCTGTTCGCATGGGGACTCAAGCGAGCCTGACCTCCGCCTCCTCCGACGGATTCAATTGTCAGGCCGGGTTCCGCGCAGGTCGTCCTGGCATCAAGGCTCTGTCGCCGTCGCTATTGACACGGTGGTTCCGTCGTCGAAGGTCACCATGATCACGTACTGATCGACGCGGGGGTCTGCGACAGGTCGGATCTCAAAGCTGAGACGCAGTTTCGCCTTTTCGAGCGTCTGAAGGATTCGCCCTGCGTCGACACCGGTGAAGTCGCTTTCGGTAATCGTCGTTTGCGATTCCGTAGCGTTACCGGTCCAGATCATCATGTCAGCAAACCGGATCTCTGTCAGCGCGCCATTGACATCCCCGGGCCATGACATCTCGACCTGCACTATCTGCAGATTCGCAGGTGTCTTGGATGTGAGCGTGAAGGACACGTCGTTGTTCTTGAGGGAGACGACGTCAGCCTTGAGTGACACGAGTATCGGTCCGACTATCCCGACCGAGGCCTCAGGACTCGTGACAGTCTTGGTTCCGGTCGCGTCCACCCCTGTCGCAGTCGCAGTGTTCACGACGCTGAACCGAACCGGTGTGCCGACACAGGACTTGATGTATCCGTGATGGTTGTATCGACTGATCGAGTACGAGGCGATCTGCCAGTTGATATCGATATCGGCAACAGGCCCCTTGCTCTCTCCCCAGCCGCCTATGAATCGGTCGGAGCAGGAGAGGTGCAACAGGAAGGCCGGATCCTCATCGGGAGGATCGAAGAGAATGTCATTGCGGCCTAGCCGCGAGATGATCGACGAGTCACCGCCGATATCTTCGCCATTGAGGAGTACAGGGCCTCCGTCTGTGGAACCTTCCAGGATGCTGCCGTTGACGAAGATGAGCCTGAATTC
>CBETWC010000387.1:0-2183 GCA_965539925.1 uncultured bacterium | reverse complement strand
CTCTTTGTTCTCAGCTCTTCTTTAGAACAATCGCAGGAAATCTGAATCGGCGCCTCTGAGGTCGTCGTAGTCGATCTCGACGCACGCGATGTCCCTGTCCTCGGCGAGGAGCTTGGCCTGGGGTTTGATGATCTGGGCGACGAACATTCCACGGACCGGGGCCAGGCGGGTATCGCGGTTCAGGAATTCGAGGTACCGGGTGAGCTGTTCCACACCGTCGATCTCACCCCGTCGCTTGATCTCCACGGCAACCGTCTCGCCCGCCTCGTCCCGACACAGAAGATCGACGGGGCCGATGGGCGTTGGGTACTCCCTACGGATCAGCAAGAGGCCTTCCTCTATCACCTCTGGAGTCTCAGCGAGAAGGCGTTGGAGTTCGAGTTCGACACCATCCTTGACAAGGCCGGGGTCCTCGCCGAGGTCACGGGCGGTCTCGAAGTGGACATCACCGAACTCGATGATGAGCTTCTCACCCTTCGGATTGGTGACCGTCCATTCATTCGCGTCCTCGGTCAACGTGTTCGGGGCGTTCATCCAGTTGAGCGGCTTGTAGGCACCGCCATCGGCGTGCACGAGCACGCAGCCGTCGGCCTTCACCATGACCAGCCGGGTCGCCCAGGGAAGATACGCGTTGAGTCGACCTTCGTATCGGACGGTGCATTCGGCGATCCTGATCCTCATCGGCAGCGAGGCTAACCGACTAGCCGATCGAGCCTTCCATCTGGAGTTCGATGAGCCTGTTCATCTCAACGGCGTACTCCATCGGGAGTTCCTTGACGATCGGCTCGATGAATCCGGCGACAACCATCGCCGTGGCCTGCTCCTCTGTGAGCCCACGGCTCATCAGGTAGAACAGCTGATCCTCACCGACCTTGGAGACCGTTGCCTCGTGGCCGATATCGATGTTGGACTCCTCGACCTCCATGGATGGGTAGGTGTCAGACCGTGAGTCCTCGTCGAGCAGCAGTGCATCGCATCGGACGAAAGCCTTGGATCCCTCCGCACCTTCCTCGACCCGCACGAGCCCGCGGTACATTGCTCGACCACCGCCCTTGCTGATGGATTTCGAGGTGATCAATGATGTCGTGTTCGGAGCAACGTGCACCATCTTGGCCCCAGCATCGAGTATCTGTCCCGTGTTGGCGAACGCAATGGAGAGCACCTCTCCGTGCGCTCCCTCCTCCATCAGCCACACCGCGGGGTACTTCATCGTGAGCCCTGAGCCGAGGTTGCCGTCAACCCACTCCATCGTGGCATTCTTGTAGGCAGCGGCACGCTTGGTCACGAGGTTGAGGACGTTGTTCGACCAGTTCTGAATCGTCGTGTAACGGCAACGGCCACCCTCCTTGATGACCACTTCAACGACCGCAGCGTGGAGCGAATCATTGGTGTAGACGGGAGCCGAGCATCCTTCGACGTAGTGGCAGAACGCACCTTCGTCGACGATGATCAGGGTCCGTTCGAACTGTCCCATCGATTCGGCGTTGATCCGGAAATATGCCTGGAGAGGTTCCTCGACGTGAACCCCTGGCGGGACGTAGATGAATGACCCACCCGACCACACCGCCGAGTTCAGCGCAGCGTACTTGTTGTCATTCGGCGGAATGATCGTGCCGAAGTACTCCTGGACGAGTTCGGGATAGTCCTGCACAGCTGTGTCCATGTCGCAGAACAGAACTCCGAGCTTCTCAAGATCCTCACGGTTGCGGTGATAGACAACCTCGGAGTCATACTGCGCGGTCACTCCTGCGAGGTACTTGCGCTCCGCTTCGGGAATGCCGAGCTTCTCGTATGTCTCCTTGATGGAGTCGGGCACCATGTCCCAGTCGTTCACCGTTCCGTCGGTTGGCTTGATGTAGTAGTAGATATCGTCGTAGTCGATGTCCTCAAGACGACCACCACCACCCCATGTGGGCGTTGGTTTGGCAAGGAACCGCTTGTAGGACTTGAGACGGAAGTCGAGCATCCATTCGGGCTCGCCCTTCATCTCGGACATCTGGCGTATCAGGTCTTCGTCAAGGCCCTTCTCAGGCTTGAAGACGGAGTCCTCTTCATCGGACCATCCAAGTTGATATGAACCGAGATCAATGTCGACGGTGGTCATGTTGGGCTCCTGACGGGCAATTCCACTACGGCGCTAGGAGAATTGTATCAGAGTCGTGGTGCGACTCGCCCGGATGGCT
>CBETWC010000386.1:0-2184 GCA_965539925.1 uncultured bacterium | reverse complement strand
GGTCATCTTCGCCGGTGGCGAGATAGTCGTGCCGAAGTTCACGATCCCAGGCGTAGGGCGCGCCTGCTACTTCACCGACACGACAGGGATGATTGTGGGCCTGCATCAGCCAGATCCAGACGCCTGAGTAGCGCGATTCCATATGCGGATCACATTGCTCGGAACCGGCGGGCCAAGGCCTGATCCGGAGCGACAGGGGCCAGCCACTCTCGTCGAAGCAGCGAGGCTTTCGCTTCTCTTCGACGCTGGTAGAGGTGTGGCGACCCAGCTTGCCAGAGCAGGTGTCCAGGCGGAGGACCTCGATGCCATATTCCTCACGCACCACCACTACGACCACATCGGTGGACTCGGGGATCTGATCATGGCGGCTTGGAACAATGGCCGCTCCAAGCCGCTACCCATCTTTGGGCCACTCGGCACAGACCAGATCATCGATGGCATGTTCGATCACGTCTATGCCAGAGACATCAATTTCCGGATCGCTGAGGAGTGGGTTCACGGACGCCTCTTGGACCATCCACGGGACCTGGTCGATGTAAGGGTGGTTATCAGCCAGCGTATCGACCTCGCTCACACGGTCGAGGTAACCGTTGGCCAGGTCGAACACGGCTCGGTCGGCATTGAGCTGTCACTGGATGAATGGTCTGCCTCTGGCTACCGGATATCTGCAGAGGGGCGCGTCGTGACAATCTCCGGGGACGCGGTCGCGGGCCTCGAACTCGGGAATCTCGCTGCAGACGCAGACGCACTCGTGATGTGCGCGTACCTCGCCCAGGATGAGATCACGACTACCGAGGAGATGTTCCTGACCGACGAAGTTCTCGCTGGAGCCCCCCAAGCCGCTGTTATTGCCACAGAGGCCAACGTCAAACGGCTGATACTGACCCACATCCGCGAGAAGTCCAACGATGCAACTGAGCGAATGCGGATTCAGGTTGCTGAAGCATTTCCCGGCGAGGTCACCGTCGGCCACGACCTCCTCCGGATCGACCTTCCCTAGTGCTCTGTCGCGTCTGTGGATTCTTGAGTCTCCATCTGCGGTGACAGGAACGATGGCTCACCGATCAGGGTGCGCTTCTCCGCTCGCTTCTGCATGATCCGGATCCAGATCCAGCCTCCGATGAAGGCGGCGATTGAGATCCAGCCGTTGCGGCTGATGCCGAACAGGCGGAAGGAGGTGTCGGTGCGGAGGAGCTCCATCCAGAAACGGATGAAGCTGTACATCACGACGTAAACACCGAACGAGGCCCCCTTGGCGAGCTTGCCCCGTTTCTCAAACCACAGGATCATGGGCACCAGGATCAGGGCATTCCACATCGACTCGTACAGGAACGTCGGGTGGAAGGTCTCGAACTGCTCATAGCCAGCAGGCCGATGGGCAGGATCGATGATGATGGCCCACGGCAGGTCTGAAGGTGTGCCGAAGAGCTCCTGGTTGAAGTAGTTCCCCCACCTACCGATCGCTTGGGCGAGCGGGATACCAATAGCAACGGAGTCGGCGAAAGCGAACAGGTCGCCACCGCGTTTGTTGACCAAGTAGACAACCGTGAGCGCACCAACGAGGAGTCCCCCATACAAGGCCAGTCCGCCCTCCCAGATGAAGAAGACTGCCCAGGGCCGACCCTCGAACCGATGTGTGTGCGTGATGACGTACCCGGCCCGTGCACCGAGGAACCCGATGACGATCGCCCAGATCGCGACGGACTCGAAGAACTCGCCACTCCCACCGAACCGCTCGTACCGCTTCTTGGATGTGACGATCGCAACGATGACCCCGATAGCTATCAGGATCCCGTAGAAGTGGATCGTCAGAGGTCCCAGCTCAAGAACGTTCTGAGACGGTGACGGAATGGCGGCAATCAGGTTCACGCGTAGCGTTCCTTGAATTCCTTGAAGGCATCCCATGCCTGCGGGGCGTAGACGGTTCCCGGCCCGCCGCACATGAGGATGGTCACCGACAGCATCTCGGCAAACTGCTCCTCGGTCGCACCGTGACGGGCGGCGCCACGAGCATGAGCGGCTATGCAGCCCACACAGCCATCGGCGACGGAGATTGCGACGGCCATCATTTCCTTGATAGCGGGCGAGAGCGCGCCGTCGGTGAAGGCTGCACGATGCACATCCCTGAATCCCGCATAACTGTCCGGGATCATCTCGCGCAACTCCTTGGTTGAGTCCGCTGTT
>CBETWC010000385.1:0-2187 GCA_965539925.1 uncultured bacterium | reverse complement strand
ACCGACGCCGCATGCGACTCACCGATGCACGACGGCAAGCCAGCGGTATTCGACGGCTTCATCATGCACCTCGACGAAGTCACGCGACTCCCAGAGGGCACTCCCCTCCTCGCCACGAACGACCACACCCATGTGCAGGCTGCGATCGTCAAGAAAGACGAAGCCTCGTTCTGGTCCACCCAGTACCACCCCGAGTACAACCTGTATGAGATGGGTCGCCTGATCGCAGCAAGGGCAGCGGCACTCGTGAAGGAAGGCTTCTTCCCCGACGAGGCGGCCGTGGCTGTCTACGCAGAAAAGATGATGGAGCTCTCTGCCAACCCGGACTCCGAAGAGCTGCGCGAGGAACTCGACGTCGGCGACGACATCATCGACCCACGGATCAGGGAACTCGAACTCCGCAACTGGCTGAAGTTCGTCGATTCCCGCATCGAGTAGCGTCCTCGGCGCTCAGCCGGATATCCCCAGACGCGGTCGCGTCAACTCGGCCCGTCGATGACGCCGCGATGTCCCGCGACAGGGATGATCCATCGGTGCGGTGCAGGGACATCGCCTCTCCGCTCTGCAAGGAATTGTCCGAAACGAGAGGCCACTTCTGACTGGAGCATCGGCACTTCCCAACAATCGGTGTCATACACATCACAGCCAGCGTCGTACCCCGCCTCGGCGAGTGCCCGCGGAGCGGCCAGAGTGCCATCGCCCTGGACGGCTTCGAGTCCGAGTATCCACGCGAGGAACTCGGCGAAGGTGCCGTAGGTCGTCAGGCGCGGACCACAGCCAACCTCATTGGGATCGCAACCCGTCACCAGTCCGTTCGTCCTCCTCCACTTGTAGGAACCCTCCGCAACCCAACCGCTCGTTGAGAAACGCAGTTCCTTGGGATCCCAGACCGGTTCCGACTTCTCGCACTCCCGTTCTGGGTTCTCGAACCACACCTCGAGTGGAAGCCCATCAGCGAGACGCGTGTTCCCGAGCCACACCTGCTTGGTGACTCCGTCGAACACGATGAGATCGTCCCTTCCATCTCCGTCGTAATCGGCCCCGACAACGTCCACGATCCGACTCGGAAGCAACTCAGGCCGATGTCGTTGAGCGATCGTGCCGTAGCCATCAGCTCCGAGTGCGATGAGCACTTCGCCATCCTGAATCGCCCAGATATCTGGCACGTGATCAAGATCGGAGTCACCAAGGGTCAGATGCTCTGGTGAGTCGAATGGCAGTTCTCCTTCGAAGATCGCCGACGACGCGCCGCTGTCAGGGTCCACTCCCCACACGATCAGCTTGTTCTCGTCGACAATGAACAGATCGAGCGACCCGTCGACGTCGAAATCGCCAGACGTGATCCAGGCGTCCGAAGCCGGTGTCGGAACGGATGTGAGGGCAGATGTCTCGGCGGAGTAGCCACCGAATGCCCAACGCACGGTCAACTCCAACTCGCCGTCGACATCTGAGACGAACCAGAGGTCTTGGCCACCTCGCCCGTCCCAGTCACCTAATCCCAAAGCCTGTGCAGAGGAGGCCTTGTCGCCGATTCCTGAGACCCATGAGCTTCGTGGAGAGCACACGTTGTGGCGATACGAAGCCACGGAGACATCAACGACCAGGTCCGAGTCGGCGCGTCGTAGGCGGATGATGTCTGTCGCGCCGTTTCCGTCAGCATCGGCAAGGACGGTGCCGATGAGACCGGACGTCGTTTGGCGGGCAACAGGGATCCACGCCGCACGCTTCGAGAAGGATTTGGCTTGTGTAAGCGGCTCGTACGGTGGCGCCAACATCGACTCACCGCTGAATGCTGGCCCCTCCCAAGAGAGATGCATCGTGTCCTTCGAGCCGATCCAGAGGCCTCCCCAGCAGAATCCAGCATCCAGGAACGCTTGCAACCACCAGTCAGGCATATCCGTCTTCAGCTCGTTCGCGCGGGAGTACGGATTGCGGTGCGCGTTGACGTCGAATGCTGCTCCGAATGTGTGGCGCGACACACGCAATCCCCCGGCGATCGTTCGAGCGGCTGTCGAGTAGGTGTACTTGGGAGTGATGCGATAGAGGTTTCCGGCATCGAGGCGGGCCTCGAGCGTTGTCCGGACCTGCTCAAGTGCCGGAAGCAATCGGGGATGTACCGCAAGCGTCTCACTTGAGCCAGGGATCTCCCACTCAACCACGTCATCGAGGACTGCCTGCACCGTGCGA
>CBETWC010000384.1:0-2189 GCA_965539925.1 uncultured bacterium | reverse complement strand
TGTCCTTTGTCTTTCGTCTTTTCTGTCATACCTGATCCGTAGCGTGTTCTTCATTGGAGGACAACATGATCATTGACTGCCAAACATGCGATATGAGAGAGACCGCTGCTTGTGACGATTGCGTGGTGTCTGCGCTCGTGGGACCCAACGGCATCCTCGAGCTGGCCGACGCTGAGCAAGCTGCCATCGATTCGATGAGCAGGGTCGGCCTCGTCTCACCAATCCGCCTCGTGACCAACGAATCTGCCGAAACCGGAACCTGACAACCGATTTGGCGAGTGCCGAAATCCGCTGGCTGAAAGCTGATGGCTGATAGCCGCATAACGACAAGCGACAAACGCTCCTCTTCTAACGTGGACGTATGGACTTGCTGAGGGCATTCGCGGTTATCGAGGAAAGGACCGCGGCCACGATCGGGGTGACGGACATGAGTCCCTTCCCCGAGGAAGAGGAGCGGATACTCAGCCGTGTCGGTGAAGGCCTCCACGGTGGTCTCTCGTTCACCTATGCCAAACCGGCTACCGCGTCCCGGCCAGCCGAGACCTTCCCCTGGGCATCATCGATCGTCGTTGCCGCCGTCCCCTACCTCAGGGAAGGGGACGGTGAGAGGCGTGACCGCACGGTTGCACGTTTCGCCGATGGCGACAGGTACGAGCAACTGCGAAAAGTGCTGGATGCGATCGCCGATGTACTGGAGGCAGCCGGCAGGCGCGCCGAGATCGTCTACGACGATGATCGTCTCATCGACAGGGCAGTCGCTGTTCGTGCTGGCGTCGCGTGGCGCGGCAAGTCCACCATGGTGCTGACGCCGGGCGCTGGGCCGTGGATCCTCCTGGGTTCCGTGGTAACCGACGCAGAACTCGCGCCAACCGAACCGATGCGTAGGACCTGTGGCACCTGTGATGCGTGTATCCCAGCATGCCCAACGGATGCCATCATTGCGCCGGGCGTCCTCGACGCGAGACGGTGTATTTCTGCGGTGCTGCAGCGCCGAGGAACGATCGACCCAGCGCTGCGCGACGCGATAGGCGGCAGGATCTATGGATGTGATGACTGCCTGACGTCCTGCCCGCCCGGCCAGAAGGCTTTGCACAAGGTGGCTGCCGAGAACGACGGGCTGAGCCCCACTCATGTGCTGACGCTCGAAGACACGGCGCTGGAGCCGATCGTCGAACACTGGTATGTGCCGTCACGCCGCATGAGGTTTGTGCGAAGGAATGCCCTCGTCGCCCTTGGCAACACGGGTGACGAGTCGTCTCTGGGACTTCTCGCAGGCTATCTCGGGCATCCGGATGCTCTCCTCGCCGGTCATGCAGCATGGGCCATCGGTCGTATAGGAGGTCCGGTTGCAGCTTCGATCCTGCGGACAGCGCTCACGACCGTGACGGACGAATCGGTGAGGGGAGAGGTACGCAGCGCATTCACCGCTTCTCGGCATGGCGGGGTCTACGCTGATGTCCTGCCGACCGACTCGGAGGAGGCCTCCAAGTGACAGCTCTTTTTGGTATCCCGCTCCTCATCGGGTTCGCACTCATGCTCGCTTGGATCGCGGCGACAGCCGTGGCGGCGACTGTCGAGGGATGGGAACGCGTCGATCCGGAGCACCGCTTCGGCCGCACGGGCAGATTCGTACTTGCCGGAACGATCGGGTTCGGCATGGCAGGCATCTCAGCGCTGTACGCCGGATGGCCCCACTTCCTTGCTGTCGGTGCAGGTCTGGCCGGCATTGCCGGCCTCATCGGTGTGTCGATCTGGCTGGGGCCGGAATCGGATCGCTGACCCTTGCTGATCGTATCGGACGTCCACGGCGCGGCTGAGGCTCTCGGCAGGATCGCGGACACCGACCAGCCCTTGCTCGTCCTTGGTGATCTCGTAAACCTCATCGACTATCGAACGGGCGAGGGCATTGTCGCCGACGTGGTTGGCAGAGAGGTCGTCAGGAAGATCTCGGCACTGCGAGCGAGGCGGATGCGTTCTGAAGCGAACGATGTTTGGAACGAAGCAACTGCAGACAGACGCGAGGAGATCACCGAAGCCATGAACGTACTCATGGCCGAGCAGTACCGCGCGGTGTGCGGGGCTCTCGGTGACGCTGAGGCGTATGTGACCTTCGGGAACGTGGATAGGCCCGACATGTTGAGGGAGCACCTCCCTGCAACAGCACAGTACGTGGACGGCGAAACGCGGGT
>CBETWC010000383.1:0-2194 GCA_965539925.1 uncultured bacterium | reverse complement strand
AGCCGGTACCCGGCCTCATCACGATCGCTGGTGGCAAGCTGACGACCTACCGAGTAATGGCCGAGGACGCAGTCGGCCGTGCCTGCGAGTCGGCTTGTGTCGACATACCTGAGACCAGGACGGACCAGATCGCGCTCGTCGGTGCCAGCGGCTACTCAACCATGAACCGCAATCGCAAGGAGCTCGCAGCGCAGTACGGAGTGAGCGAAGCAGAGATCAAGCGACTACTTCGCCGCTACGGGAACGAGGCAACGATGATCCTCGATCTGGCTGCGTCCGATCCCGAGCTCGGCACGTGCCTGCCATCGGGATCGTACCTCGGAGCAGAGGTTCACTTCGCCGTGACCAATGAAGCAGCACTTCACCTCGATGATGTGCTGACGAGAAGGACGAGGCTGTCGATCGAGTGCCAGGACCGTGGAACGGAAGCTGCGGCCTTCGTCGCATCGATCATGGCTCCACTACTCGGCTGGGACGAGAGCACAATCGCGAACGAGATCGATCACTACAACAAGCGGGTCGAAGCTGAGAGGGAGTCCCAGACGAAACCGGACGACCTGACCGCTGACGCAGCAAGACTCGGCGCGGAGGACATCAGAACGCTCGGCGCCTAGGGAATCTCCGGGTCACTCCTCTCAAGGAAGGACGCGTAGACCTCGCCTCCCTTGTGACGGTCGTAGTCGTACACGACCCATGTCGTGGCAATGTGGTCATGCCACCCCTGACGCTCGTCGTCGATGATGACCCATGCGTATCCGGCCCAGAGTGCAACAGATGACAAGCCATAGCCGAGGAGCCGGAGAAGCGACCGACGGAAGATCGGAGGTCGGCCATCCTGACCGATGACCTTGAGACCCATGAACCACTTACCGATGGTCCGACCGGTCAGCGTCCAGAACATGACGAAGTACAGGCCGATGGTCAATGGAATAAGGAACACGTAGATCGTCGATACTGCGACTCCCGGACTGAGGCCCATTCGATCAAATGCTGAGTCGACGAGCACGGCAAGCCATCCGCCAATGGCCAGGATCCCAGCGAGAACCGCAAGATCGATCCCGTACGCGATGAGGCGTGTGACGAAGCCAGCCGTGCGGCCCTGAAGGATGTGGTACTGGTTGTTCCTCGACATCTACTTCTCAACTGCAGGTGTCGGGGGAAGGGGACGCATGCTCCTGCCGAGAAGCTTGCGAAAGACCCCCTCGGTGAGACCATCTGCAGCGGCCCCGGTCTCCCGGATTTCTTGAACAGCGGCGCCCGTGATACCCAACGTCTGCTCCCTGACCAACTCGCCAACCTCCTCGGAATTGCCCAAGTAGCCGACGATCCCGTCGATGGATCGTTCGAAGGCATACATCGAGAGCACACGCCCTCGGGCATACTCGGCTGTACCCACCATCGCGAGACGATCAAGCTCCTCTGCAAGAGCAACTCTTGTGGGCTCGGTAGCAGACGCCACGAAACCCGCCACACCGGTCGCCTCGGCCACGGCAGCACCTGTGCCGTAGACGACTCCGAGAAGCCTTGTGATGGGATAGGCCATCCGTTGGACGCTGGACCGTGCCGAACTGATCTGTTCGGGCAACTCTGATACCCACCCGACGAGCGTCATCGCCGTTGGATTGGTAACAAGAGGCGCTGTCTCCACCGATTCGGGATCCTGGTCCGCAGCATCGAGCTCGACAGTGATCGCCGTGATCCGATCGATCCCCTCTCCAATGCCGCCGGCGATCAAACGCACTAACGCCTTGTGGAGCTCGGGACCGTCGAAGCGATTCTCCTCAATGGGTGGGGACTCATCGATCATGACGCCACGATAACCGTTGACAAGGCGGCGCGAAGTAGATGGTCACGAGGCCCGACTCCCGGATATACTCCTGTGACCGTAGCCAGTCCGTCTCTATACAATGTTGGCGCCCTGCCCCCATCGTCCAGAGGCCTAGGACTCCGCCCTTTCAAGGCGGCAACGGGGATTCGAATTCCCCTGGGGGGACAACGCGGGGGCGTGGTGAAGTCTGGAGTTCACGCCGGCCTGTCAAGCCGGAGGTCGCGGGTTCAAATCCCGTCGCTCCCGCCAGATCTTGAACTCGCTCGGACCAATAGGTCCGGGCGGTTCCGATGGTCAGGTAGCTCAGCTGGTAGAGCACCGGTCTGAAAAACCGGGGGTCGGCAGTTCGATCCTGCCCCTGACCAC
>CBETWC010000382.1:0-2194 GCA_965539925.1 uncultured bacterium | reverse complement strand
GTACTTCTCGTGGGCGGCTCGGTCCGTCCACTTCTCGACGAGGAAGACGTGTCCCGGCTGGTCCTGGTTCACGAACGTCTCGAGCATTTCGCAGCCATCGAACGCCCGTGTGTCCGGGAGCGCAGCCTTCAGAACTTCTAGGACCGTGGGTCTGAATCTGTTGTAGCGGCTGTGGGTGCAGCGCAGGTTGTCGTGTGAGGGGTTCGTCGTTGTGTGAGGGTCGACCGCTGGCGGGGTTTGGTGGCGTGTGATCGGTCGGTTGAGGTGGTTTTCGGGGGTTCGGGCGGACTCGCCGGGGTTCAGCAGGTGGCGGGCTGGGCGGCGTTGGCGAGTTTGCGCAGGTTGTGACAGATCGCGTGGAGGGTGAACTCGCCTTGGGCTCCGGCGAGGCCGCGTAAGCGGAGTTGCCCGGCGTTCTGTTTCACTTTCATCTGTCCGAACACCGGCTCGATGATTGCTTTGCGGCGGGCGTAGTCCGCTCGGCCTGACTTGGTGCGTAGCCGTCTGGCCATCCGCTCACGGCTGGTCGCGTTGTTCGGGATCCGACCGCGCGGAGCGTCGGGCACCTTCTCGTGGTGCTTCAGTCGGCCGGTTGCGATGAGCGTGTCGTGGCCGGTGTCGGCTGCTTTGTCGATGTTGTCTGTCGAGCAGTAGCCGGCATCAGCCAAGGTTCGTTTCGGTTGTCCGAGACCCGCAGCGGCGAGCGCGAGGTTGATGCGTTCCAACATGATCAGCAACTGGTTGATATCGGTCGGGGCTTGGGTCACGTAGCCGGCAAGGATGATCTGGGAGAACTCATCGGCGGCGGCTTGGGCGTTGTAGGCGTAGGCGAACCCTCGGTTCGTTTTCATCATCCGTGCATCAGGATCAGTGAACGATCGTTGCGCTTTGGCTCTCGGCGTCGCCGACTCGGCGGCCTCGCTGGCGGCGGCTTGGATCTCGTCGTCGTTCTTGCCCGCAGTGCGTGCCTTGTCTGCTGCCACAGCGGCGGCTCGTTCGGCGGCTTCGGCCTCGATTGCGGCTTTGGCCTCACGCATCTTCGCCAACCGGCCCTCACGAGTCTGCAGTTCGACAGGCAGTTCGTCACCGCGCCGATCGGCACCGAACTCGGCGTCCTCCGCAGCATCGATTGCTTCGGCCTCAGCCAGCAGTCGGGCGACTTCGGCTTCAACTTCGGGGATCCGTGTCACCAGGCGACCATATGACATTGCAGTGTGCTTCGATGCTGACGCGTCGAGCTTGGTGCCATCCAACGCGACCCGACCCAACTTGACGAGCCCGGCGTTCGCGCACAACACCAGCACCTGGACGAACAGATCATCGAGTGCTGCGAGATGGCGGCGCCGGAACCGTGACAGCGACCGATAATCCGGTGCCGTGTTCGCCGACAACCAGCGGAACGCCACATCGACCTGGCAACGTCGCTCGATCTCGCGTGACGACGTCACCCCCGTCGAATACGCATAGATCACCAGCTTCAACATCATCCGCGGATCGAACGGCGGCGCCCCGGTCTTGTTCGTGTACGACGCGTACACCGCAGTGAGGTCCAACATGTCATCGACGACTTCGGACACGAAACGGGCGGTGTGCCCGTCCGGCAACCAGTCATCGAGCGACGGCGGCAACAGAAACGACTGGCCCTGGTCATAGGACCGGAACTTCTTGGCAGCAGCCGCCCCAGCCCCCACCGCTGTTTCCCGCTCCGACTCAGCTACCTCGAACAACCGACCGGCATCGTCTTCGACCATGCCCAAGATTTTCACACGCGCCGATCCCCGATCGATGGATACTGACCCACGGTCCTAGGGTGACGTGCGGTGCCACGGCGGGGGCCGGGGCACTCGACCTTGGGAGGTTCATGTCATGACGGTCACCATCAGCCCGCGCACGCTGGTCGCGTTCGCGACCGGTCTCGCGGTTGCACTCATCGCGGTGTTCGTGTTCCAGGCCTGGCGGGTCGACGCCGCGCCTGGCGATACGGATTCGACGTTCGTGCCGATCAGCCCGTGCCGTTTGATCGACACCCGACCCGGCTCGGAACGGGTCGGAACGGTCGGCACGTTCAGCACCGACGACACCAGGACGATCGACGCCCACGGCACCAAGGGGAAGTGCACGATCCCGAGCGACGCGGTTGGGTTGTCGCTCAACATCACCGCCGTGGGTGCGACTGCGGACACGTTCATCACCG
>CBETWC010000381.1:0-2194 GCA_965539925.1 uncultured bacterium | reverse complement strand
CCAAGAGCCTGCGACAATCAATCAGCAACCCTCCACGATTCGAGGGGAAGCCCACCCCGATACTTCGGCGTGTCAACAACACCCTTGAGAAGGGAGGTCCTTATGTCACGCTACGCGGGTGTTGACTTGCATCGCCGCCGGTCTCAGGTGGTGATCGTCGAAGAGGATGGTGTGAACGTCGTCGGTCACGGTCGATAACGGCGACCCGGCTGTCTTGGAGGCTGGCGAGCGTTGTGATGTTGTGTTGGAGGCGACGTGGGGCTGGTACTGGGCAGCGGATCTACTCGAAGAGGCTGGCTTTCAGGTGCATCTGGCGCACCCTCTTGGTGTGAAGGGAACGATCCGGTTGCGTTCACGACGAACACCGTGATCCGGGGTCTCGCTCGCCGCATCGGGGACTTCAACGACGAGATGCACACCATCGACCATGCCCTCCGGGGACTGATCGGCCAGACCGCGCCGTCGCTGCTCGAGTGTTACGGCGTCGGTGCCGCCACCGCAGCCACGTTGCTCGTCACTGCGGGCGACAACCCCGATCGGCTCCACACGGAACGCTCATGGGCGCATCTATGTGGCGTGTCACCGGTCCCGGCCGGATCGGGGAAGACCGCAGGCCGGGTCCGTTTGAATCATGGCGGAGACCGGCAAGCCAACGCTGCGCTCTACCAGATCGTCCTGACCCGCATGAGTAGCGATGCTGAGACCCGCAACTACGTCAGGAGGCGAAGGGCCGAGGGCCTGTCGACTCGAGAGATCATGCGCTGCCTGAAACGCTACGTCGCCCGTCAAACGTTCAAACACTTGCCACGGGCCGCATGAAAGATCCGCGGGTGGGGTCTGACCCAGTATCCGGCTGACGCACCATCTGCGGTGCTGTCCTCGTAATGACCTGTCGACCCCACCCGCTGTCCGCCAGGGCGGTGTGACCTCATAGGAGCCTGCCACCAACACGGTGTCGCTCAACCCAGTCCTGTCCACCCAACCCGAAAACACCTTGACAAAACAGCACACATAGGAGAGTCATTAGGTACGGCTGACACCCTCGGCATGAGGCAGCCATAGGTGCTTCGATATGGGCGGTCCTGAGTCTCTTGGCCCTACCGGTGCGCTGGTGTGCGTAGCAGTGTGAGGCGGCGGGTATCGAGGTAGCGCGGTAATGCAGGTCATCGGTCTGGTGATTGGCGTGTTGGAGCTAGCCGGAATGCGCCGCGATCGGGAGAAGCAGCAGGATTCATGAGCCCATGAAGCAATCGGAGAGTGTGTCAGTTGCGGAGGTCCGAGCGGAGTGGGTTCGGGCCGTGGCTTTCGTTGTTGTTACGGCAGGCCTGCTGGTAGTGGCCCTCGCTCTTCCTGATGAGACGTTCTGGTTGGTCACAGGGCTGCTGGTTGCGATTGTTGGAGTCTTCGGTTGGGTCTGGGCCGGGCTGCATCTGCCGACTGTCCGTCAGCTGTTCAGTAGCCTGACTCGCGGGCAGCTTACGCCGGCACGCAGCGCGCTAGTGGATCTGAATCGAATACCCGCCTCGCCTGCTCCCCATCGGAATCCCCGGCTTGTGGCGGTCGTGTTCGGTCCCCTAAGTGCGGCAGCAGCGATAGCTGTGGTGGTTCGCCTTCTCACCATTTGAGTCGCCGCTAGCGCGTCCCAGGCCCAGCAACATGACCTTCCCAGCTGAGCTTCCCCCCAGATCGTGGAGGGTTCGGTTATGCGGCTTCGGCCGTTTCTGATTCTAGGTTGCGGTGTTCTGTCTCGTAGTCGATGGGTGATTTCATTCCGTTGGTGGAGTGCTTCCTTCTCCGGTTGTAGAAGTCGTCGATCCATCGGGCGACGTCTTGGCGGGCCTCAACCCGGGTGGTGTAGATGCGTCTCGAGAGGCGTTCATTCTCGAGGGTCGAGAAGAACGATTCGGCAACAGCGTTGTCGAGCGCCGAGCCGACCCGCCCCATCGACTGGGTGATTCGGAGCTTCGCACAGGCCTTGCCGAACGCGTCAGAGGTGTACTGGGTTCCCTTATCGGTATGGAAGATGACGCCGGCAACGACACCGCCCCGGGTTGCGACAGCCATGTTGATCGCAGCCTTTGCCAGCTCGGCGTCTGGGTAGTCATCGGAGAGTGCGAATCCCAACATGCGTCGGCTGAACAGGTCTTCACACGACGACAAATAGGTGGGGCCTTCGAGCGTGTCGATCTGTTTG
>CBETWC010000380.1:0-2213 GCA_965539925.1 uncultured bacterium | reverse complement strand
CATTCGGCGCCTTCGTTCATCGTGGCGCACTTCCCCTGCGGCTGCATGGAGCTCGTGCTCCCGGGGGCTGCCGACTAGATCGCCTTGCGGCCTGCTCGCAGAGGTCTCATCCGTCGTCTTTCCAAGCGGGCGAGGATGGGGCCGCCTGCGTTGCCGGGGCAGTGGTGTCGGAACCTGTCAGACCGGTGCGGGCCTGGGCTCGCTTGGCTGCTCGCTCGGCACTCGCTAGTAGCTGGGCATTGGACTGTTGACGCTTCGGCTTCAGGTCGCGACGGCGGACGATTCGCGATGTCGGTGCTCCACGCTTGCCCATGCGCCTCGATGGTAGATGGCCGGTGTCGCGGCGGCCGCTGGCCGTAGGTCTGTGAATCCGCCGGCGGTCTGTCGGATCGGGTCGCTGTTGGTCTTGCGTCACCGACTGAGGTCGCTCCGGAAGTCATCGAGGGGCACGGCCCGGTGGTGGTCGAGATTCCCCACCCTTTCGAGAGCATCCGCGGCGAAGCCCGCTGGATTCGTTACTGTCACCTCATGCTAGTAAGTCAACAATTCGACCCAACGGGCTTCGCTCAACGTGAGCCACGGTAGCGACTCGATTGAGGTCCCCGAAGGCTCTCGCCTAGAGAACTACGCGAATAAGTCGTCTCTCTCTGGACGAAATGCCCGGTACGCAAGGCGTGCAGCGCTTTGGCGTGTGTCGAGTTTGCCGCGCTGTCGGAGGTGCGGTCGGGTCGCTCACAGTGATACCGGCGAGGTCGGTGTTCGGTCGTCTGATGGGCATGCCGGGTTCGCTGGCTTGGTGACGTGCGGGTCGGTGTGGGTGTGCGCTGTGTGCTCGTCGAAGATCCTCGCTCGGCGTTCGCTGGAGATTGGATCCGCGGTGGCTGCTGCGTCGGCTGAGGGGCTTCCGGTGGCGTTCTGCACCCTGACGATGCGTCATCACCGTCGACAGTCGCTGACGGCTCTGTGGGGCGGTCTGGCGAAAGGCTGGGGACGTGCGACCAGTGGTGTGAAGTGGAAGAAAGATCGCGAGGGGTTCGGCGTTGAGGGCTACGTCCGGGTGGTCGAGGTCACTCACGGTCGGAACGGTTGGCATGTGCACGTTCATGCGTTGACCTTCGGCACAGGTATCGGGTCCCCCGCCAGCCTCGATGCGTTGATGGTGCCGATGTGGGAGCGGTGGTCCGCTGGACTCCAGTCTGTGGGTCTGGCGGCACCGCTTCCGCAGGCGTCCGAGTGGCATGTGGTGGGCGGCGATCTTGAGGGCACGTCGCTCGGGAAGTATCTGGCGAAGGGTGCTGGTGCGGCTGGTGCTCTCGGTGCGGAGTTGACGCAGACTCAATCCAAGGTCGCCAGGTCGGTGCACTCGACGTCCTCGATCTGGTCGATACTCGATGACGGGCCGATCAACGGAGAGGTCGCTGCGTTGAAGCTGTGGCGTGAGTGGGAGAAGGCTTCCAAGGGTCGCCGCCAGATTGCGTGGAGTCGTGGCCTGCGCGAGCGGCTCGGCCTGGTGCTCGAGGAGAAGTCAGACGAAGACGTTGCGGGTGAGGAACTCGGATCGGAAGCTGACACGGTGGTCTGGATCACTCGTGCTGGTTGGGCGTGGGCGGTGCGGCATCCTGAGCTGATTCCGCAGATACTCGATGTGGCCGAAACGGTGAGCGCTGATGAGTTGTCGGCGTGGCTGTGGTCACAAGGCATCGATCACAGAAGGGCATGAGATGGGCAAATTCCGCCGCAGCAACACTGGACAACTGATGGAGTTGGTGTTGGAGCGGGTCGGGTTCCGTCGGACGAATACGGTGCTCAAGTTCATCGCGTTGTGGGGCATTGCGATCAAGGAACTCGGTCGTGAACCGGCGACGATGGAGGAGTTTGCGAAGCACTGGGAGATCAGCGATTCGCAGGCGTATCGGTACCTGCGATCGTTCCGTGAAGCACTGCCGGAATACGACAATCCGACCTTGATCGTTGAGCGGCTTCGCGATGAACGGCCGTTGCTGTTCGATGGGCGTCCCGAGGTTGTTGCGTTGCGCATTGGTGGTGTGCTGTGAGTAACGGAAGGTCCCGATCTGAGCGTCGAGGTGGCATCGGATCGGAGCGGGAGTCCGGGCCGCGCCAGCGGCGTGGGCTCCCGGTGATGATGTGCCTCGGTGACCATTCGGCGCCTTCGTTCATCGTGGCGCACTTCCCCTGCGGCTGCATGGAGCTCG
>CBETWC010000379.1:0-2226 GCA_965539925.1 uncultured bacterium | reverse complement strand
ATGAGAGCGGAGATCGTTGTTGGTTTTCGACCAATGCGATCTGCCATCCTTCCGCCGACGAGCAGGCCGACTGCACCGATACCCGAAAAGACGATGAGCAGGAAGCGGGCAGCGCCTGATTCCCATGAGAGGTCGTTGATGAGACGCTCGAGCACGAAGTCGAATGCGGGAGAGGAGAAGGCGGCAACGAAGAACGCTATGCCCGCGAGAGGCCAGAAATGTTTGGAGAGTCCCATGCCAAGTGCTTTCACAAACGGAATCCTTGCTGCAGGCGTGAACGCTCTGCTCTCGGGCAGGAAGCGAGAGAGCAGAGGGAACAGCAACAAGCCGAGTGTCGAGAACGCGAACAGGATCCGCCACGCGTCATCGCTCTTCTCGGCCATGGGAAGTAGGACAAGACCGAGTCCGACACCGAGGGATCCAGCGAGGCCGTAGAGCCCTATGCCGAAGGCACGCACTCCGGGCGTCAGCTCCTCCGAGATGAGGACGATCGAGATCGAGGCAATCGCAACGATGGAGATACGGACCATTGCCTGACTCGCCACGAATACAGCAACGGTGGGGATGAAGGCGGTCAGCATGGAGCCAAGCGCTGTTAGGGCGAAGGCAGCGAGTAGAGGTTTTCGTCGTCCCAGCTTGTCTGCAGCCATGGCGAACAGAACACCGAGGAGGGACGCAGCCCTGATCCCGGCGAACATGAGGCTCATCTGGCCTTCGGTCAGATCGAAGGAGACGCGGACGAATGGAAGGGTGTGGGCCATCTGGCTTGCCGCGTAGGCCGCCACGAAGCCGATGACCGACGTGAGAAACACAATCCGCCTGTCGGAGGGCTGGAACGTCGATTTCTTGGGTTCAGAGGTCAGCACGTTGCTCGCGATGGATGGCCGGCAGACCGCGAGAGTAGCGACAGACACCAGACAACAGACAACAGACGACAGACACAGGCAGCACCTGGCAGTTTTCCGACGCCTGACGTCTCACATGATGGGAACAACCGTGCCCGAATTACCGTTGTTCGACCGACAAAGACCAAATCGACCAAGGACGAATACCCAGTGGAAGTCTCACTGATCGCAGCCCTGCTGGCGGGAGCAGCCTCATTCCTCTCACCGTGCGTGCTGCCTCTGTTGCCCGGATACGTCTCTTTGATGTCCGGCTATGACATGGCCGAACTCTCCGAGGGCAATGTTTCGATGCGACGTGTCGTCGGTCGAACAGGATTGTTCGTACTCGGATTCTCGACGGTATTCGTCGGACTGGGCGCGACAGCCACCTCTCTCAGCGGGTTCCTGAACCAGAGCATCTTCACCACCGTTGCAGGCTGGTTGATCATCGCCATGGGGCTGTTCATAGCGGTCACCGCCGTCTGGACCCCCTCCTGGCTGTTGCCCGTGATGAAGGACCGTCGCATGGAGTCGTCCGGAGCGTCGAGACCCGGGCTGTTCGGACCGCCCGTGATGGGTGCTGCGTTCGCGTTTGGCTGGACACCATGCATCGGCCCGTTCCTTGCATCAGCGCTGCTCCTCGGGGCGAACTCAGACACGGTCGGAGAAGGCATGCTCGTGCTCCTCTTCTACAGCATCGGTCTGGGGATCCCGTTCCTGCTTACGTCGATCCTCCTCGCAAAGGCGTTCTCGGCCTTCAACTGGGTCAAGCGCTATCTCACCCAGATCACCGTGATCTCGGGCCTGATGCTCACCTTCTTCGGCGTACTCATGGTCACAGGACGTATTACAGACCTCTCGGCATGGTTCTCAGAGATCCTCATCAACCTCGGCTTGGACGGATTGGCCGATGTGTGATCTCACCTCAGTAATGTCAACGCGATGCGGATTTCACTAACTGAGGACGAGTTCGCAGATCTCGCGTCGCGGTACTCGGTCGTTCCTGTCGCCTTCGAGGTGCTTGCGGACCGGATGACGCCGGTGAGCGTCTTCGATCGACTTGTCGGCAATGACGACGGATTCCTCCTTGAATCCGTGGAGGGAGGGGAGCGGTGGGGGAGATGGAGCTTCGTTGGCTGGGACCCTGCATTCACCCTGACCGCACAAGAAGGAACAACAACAGCAACCTCGACGGTTGAGCTCACGGGGGACGATCCCCTCGAGGTGCTCGAATCCCTCGTCAATCGATTCTCGGTTCCCGCAGAAGACGAATTGGGCTTTGCTGGTCCGATTCCGCCGTTGCACAGCGGCGCAGTTGGTTTCCTCGGGTACGACACCGTGC
>CBETWC010000378.1:0-2230 GCA_965539925.1 uncultured bacterium | reverse complement strand
ACGAAATCGAGCTGGGCTCCTGCGACTCGGAGGCTGCGCGTCACAGACCCTCCACGGTCTCTGCGATCAGATGATCGATCACTTCGCGAAGGGCCTCTTCTCGCTCGGCTCCGTCCGCGAGGGCGTTCTCGAAGACACCACGCTGACGATCTGCGCTCGTCCCCTCAGCAACGATGTCCCTGACCCTTTCGATATGGCCCAGAGAGCCCAGGGCAGTCGCCTGTTCGCTCAAGAGCTCAACGAGTTCATCCATGAGCTGTGGCATGGGGACGAGTTCGGAGTGGCCGAAGTCGATGAGCGGTTCATCCACTCCGTAGCGCTGCGCCCTCCAAGCGTTCTCCGAGATCAGCATCCTCGAGTAGATCCGCCACTTCTGGTTGTTCATACGACGATCGTACAGAGTCGCTATCAACGCTTGATACACGGCAGCGATCGTGATGCCGTCCTCATATCGAGTGCAGATGTCGGCGGACCGCATCTCGAGGGTCGGGTAGCGAGATGAGGGCCTGATGTCCCACCACAGCTTCGATGCGTCTTCGATGACCCCCGTGTCGACGAGTACATCGACGTGGCGCGAATAGTCCGACCAGCTCGAGAACGCATCCGGAAGCCCCGTCCTGGGAAGCGCCCTGAACACCGCTGGCCGGTAGCTCTTGAGGCCGGTGTCCTCACCATGCCAGAACGGCGACGAACCCGACAGCGCAAGGAGGTGAGGGAGGAAGTAGGAGATCTGATTCATTATGTCGATGCGCACATCTTTGTTGTCGATACCGACGTGAACGTGCATGCCGCAGATCAGCAGTCGGCGCACAACGCCTTGGAGCGCCTCGGCGAGCAGGTTGTAGCGATCCTTGTCGACGTGGCGTTGCTGGCCCCACTTGGCGAAAGGATGCGTAGAAGACGCGATGATCGCCATGTTGTGTTCAGAGACCGTGTCGGATACGAACTCTCGCATCGCGCAGAGCGATTGGCTGAGTTCGACAACGTCGTCACATACAGGTGTCCCGATCTCGATCTGGGAACGGAGAAATTCGGGGCTTGTCGTTCCGATCGGTGGATCGAGGAGCTTCTTCAGCAGCGAATCGGGGAGATCCTGCACGAGATCGCGCGAGTCACGGTCGACAACGAAGTACTCCTCTTCCATCCCGATGGTGAATCGCGGCTGTTCCACAGTTTCTCCTCCTCCCTCAACATCGTAACTCGGAGCGCTCTATGGGACCACCAGCAGACCGACATCTTCGAGCGCGTGCCGAAGTGCCTCCTCCTCGCCGGCACGGACCGACACCGTCAGGACACCACCGCCACCGTAGGGTGCGTGTCGCATCTGGATGTCCCGAACATCGACGTGTGACTCTTCAAGAGCATGACCCACCCGCGCGATCTCACCCGGCTCGTCGGCGAGGCTGACGCGCACTGCAGCGACAGGCGCACCAAGCGATCGGCGCATGTCGCGCGAGCGCGACAGATATGTCAACAGGGCATCGTCGTTGGAGCCAATGGCTGACTCGACAATGTCGAGCTGTTCCCTCAAAGCAGTGATCGCCTTGTGGACCGCATGACGGTTCGACTTGAGAATCTCGGTCCATGGGATCGGTTGGGAGGCCGCTACACGTGTCAAGTCTCGGAAGCTGCCTGCCGCCAGGTCCAATGCCTCAGATGTATCCGATGCCGACGCCAGGAGTCCAGCGGCAAGGACTTGGGGAAGATGGCTGATCGCAGCCACTGCGTCATCATGCGCCACTGCAGACATGAACACAGGATTCGCGCCAAGCGTCTCGACGACCTCGACTACTCGATCGGTCGCTTCAATCGACGAGCCCTCGATCACCACCCAGTTCGCCCCGCGAAACAGAGCTGGCGAAGCTGCCTTCGGACCGGACGACTCGCGGCCGGCCATTGGATGGGTACCCACGAAGTTCGGAAGGTGTTGAGCGGAATCGAGTACCTCAGTCTTCACACTCGCAACGTCCATCACAACGGCGGGCGTGCTGAGATTGGAAAGGATCTCAATCGTCGCCTTCGGGGGTGCAGCAACGATGATGATCTCCGGAGGCGCATCCAGGATCCCTGAGACGGAATCGACAGCGATGCCTATCAACCCCCTCTCGAGGGCGACTTCCAATGAGTCCCTGTCGGCGTCGTAGCCCACAACATCCCAGCCGGCAGATGTCAACCCGGCGCCGATCGATCCACCCACGAGTCCCGTGCCGATGACTCCCACAAGCGGCAT
>CBETWC010000377.1:0-2258 GCA_965539925.1 uncultured bacterium | reverse complement strand
GCCTGATACCTGACGCCTGACATCTGCCCTACCCTGCAGACATGACGCGCGTACTGATCACGGGGGCTGCAAACTGGACGGGAGGCAACCTTGCTCGCCATCTCGAGACAAGGCCTGACATCGAGGTGTTCGCTGTTGACGACAAGGAGCCGCGGGTACCTTTCTCCTCCGATTTCCGGCGTCTCTCCCTCGACCGTCTGACGTTGGCACGATATGTGATCGACATCCAACCGAATATCGTCTTCCACCTGCAATCGGTGCATCCAACGTCTGAACACGGCAGGAACATCGAGTCAGAGGAGCGAATCGTTGGTTCGCTCGCCCTCTTCGGTGCCATCGAGCGACTCGACACGGTCGAGAAGGTCATCGTCAAGTCCGACACGGCCATCTATGGGGCAAGCCCGCGGAATCCGTCCGTGCTCAACGAGACGACACGACCACAGGGAACTCCGAGCAGATTCCAACGAGACCTCACCGAGATGGAACGGTTCATCGGTGAGGCAGCATCACGACATCCTGACATCCGATTCAGCGTGCTCCGCTTCGCCCCGATCTTCGGACCACAGGTCAGAAACCCGATCAGCCGCTACCTCACGCTCCCAGCAGTGCCCACCTTGTTGGGATTCGACCCACGCCTCCAGTTCATCCACGAGGCCGATGCCGTCGCTGCACTCGAGCACGCTGCTGACCACGATGTGTCAGGAACCTTCAATGTCGCCGCGAGCGGCCAGATCTACCTGTCGCGGGTTCTCCGGCTCGGTAGACGACTTCCGCAGCCGCTCCCCGGCCGCATGTTCGAGGCTGCCGTCTCGGGACTCTCTCGCGTGAACATCAGCGTGCCTGACCATCTCAAAGGCCTCCTGAAGCACGGTCGGGTCACCGACACGACAGCGATGAGGCAAGAACTCGGTTTCGAGCCAACGTTCACATGCAGACAGACCGTGCTCAGCGCATACGGACACCGTCTCGAGGACGCGCGATGAACTGGGAACAGCTGGCATCGATGACTAAATCTGAGCTCCTGGAGATCGCCCGTGACCGCGGACTGAAGGGCAGATCCAAGATGTCCAAGGCTGCGCTCGTCGATGCCCTCGCTGAACCCGACGAACCTCCACACGTCAGCGTGCCCGACGTCGAGGAACACACGGGGATCACGATTCCAGGGATTGCACCCGAGGACAGGGCAGAGGCGCGAGCGCGTCGTGAGGCACTCAACGAGCGCCTCAGGGAATTCGTCGACACCGAGAGCCGCTGCGATTGGTCGAGCATCGAAGGACATCCGTGCGGTCTTCCCGTGGTGCGCGGTACACAGAGATGCGGCCTCCACGGCGATGGTTCCATCGCCGACCGAGCGATTCCGCTTACCGGCCAACTCGGCTTCAGCTCGTGGCCACCCCTGTGGCGGCATCTCTCGTTGGCCACGTACGACATCGATGCATTCGGCCTTGACCCTGTGATCGCAGAGATGGCGTGGCATCTTCTCAACATCCTCTACTACGACTACTTCAGGGTTGAGGTCGAGGGAGTCGAGCATGTTCCGATGGATGGTGGTGCCGTGCTGGTGGCCAACCATGGGGGTGCGGCAATCCCGTATGACAGCGCAATGCTCAGCCTCGCCGTCATGAACGAGGCGAGGATCCCGCGACGGGTTCGCGTGGTCGGCACAGAGATCTTCAACATGCTTCCCGGTGTCTCGCACCTGTATCGCAAGGTGGGAGCGGCCTACGCGGCGAGGGACGACGCAAGAGAGTTGCTGAGACGGGGTCATCTCCTCGGGGTGTTCCCCGAGGGCGAACGTGGCTTCATGAAGCCCGTTTGGGAGGCTTACCGCGTGGGGCGCCTCGGTAGGGGTGGGTTCGCTGCACTCGCAGAAGAAGCCTCAGCTCCGATTGTTCCCGTTGCGATCATGGGTTCAGAGGAAGTCCATCCCGCGGTGATGATCTCCAAGCGGCTGGCCAGGCTGCTTCGCATGTTCTTCCCCGACCAACGCGTCGAGCAGATCGCTGTCGCGTTGAACCCGATACCTCTCCCCATTCGCTGGCGCATACAGTTCCTGCCGCCGGTGATGCCGTCGGCGCCGAGCCACCATCTCGACGCCCTGGACCAACTCGAGCGCGCCGAAGACGTGCGACGCTCGATCCAATCTGCCCTGGACGAAATGCTTTCAGAACGCCGAACGGCGTTCTGAAAGGCATCAGGTATCAGGCGTCAGGCGTCAGGTCGGAAGCCCTGAATCGGATCCCCGAACACCTGACCAT
>CBETWC010000376.1:0-2262 GCA_965539925.1 uncultured bacterium | reverse complement strand
AACGCTTCGCTACCAGACGTCGGAAGCCCCTTCCAACTTTCGACGTCTGGCATCTGGCATCTGGTATCTGGCATCTGGTATCTGGTATCTGGTATCTGCCTACGCCGGGATCACGTCCAGGGTGACCGAAACCTCAATGTCAGGGTGTGGCTTCAATGCAACCTCGTGGAGACCGATCTCTTTGATCGGCTCGGCGATCTGGATGATCTTCTTGTCGATATCGACACCCGTGAACTTGACGATTGCCGCGGCAATGTCCGTTGCGCCAATGGAACCGAAGAGGTTCCCTGCATCACCGGCTCGCGCCGCGACGACCACACGTGTTCCCGCGAGTGAATCGGCAAGCACCCGAGCGTCCTCGAGCGTCTTGCGGGCGCTCTCTACCCGAGCAACTCGCATCGACTCGGCCTGCTTGAGAGCTCCGGCTGAAGCCTTGACGGCGAACTTCTTGGGAATGAGGTAGTTACGGGCGTATCCGTTTGCTACATCGACCACGTCGCCCTTGTCGCCAAGCGCCTCAACGGGCTTTGTGAGGATGACCTTCATCTGCTCGACCTCGACCCGCGTTCGGGACGGCCGCTACCGGCACGGTGCGACGTGTAGGGAAGCAGTGCCATCTCGCGGGCGTTCTTGATCGCCTGGGCGACCTCACGCTGACGCTTGGGCGTCAGACCTGTGACGCGGCGCGAACGGATCTTCCCGCGATCGGACATGAACTTGCGCAGGAGAGCGACGTCCTTGTAATCGACCGTGTCTCCCTCGGCGAACTTGTAGACGGCCCGCTTCTTCTTTGCTGTGAGTTCAGGACGACGACGACGTCTCCTGGGTGCTTTTGGACTAGCCATTGATGTACTCCTTGAAATCCTTTAGAACGGTGCTTCGTCGGGGCCGAAGTCCGTACGAGCAACAGGCGCAGCTGGCGTGGTGTTGCCACCGCCGTAGTTGCCACCGCTGTCAGAACGTGGTGTCTTGGTCACGGCTGCCGTTGCCCAACGAAGGGACGGACCGATGTCCTGGATGTCGAGTTCGACGACGTTTCGCTTCTCGCCCTCTTTGGTCTCCCATGTGCGCTGCTTGAGTCGTCCAACGATGATGACGCGGGAGCCCTTGGGGAGGGATTCTGCGACGTTCTCTGCGACATCACGCCAGCAAGTGCCACGGAAGAAGCTTGTCTCTTCCTGCCACTCGCCGTTGCGGTCCTGGTAGCGGCGGCTGTCAGCGACGCTGATGTTGGCCATCGCCACACCGCTGGCGGTGAAGCGAAGCTCTGGATCCATGGTCAGGTTTCCTACGACGGTCACGTTGTTACTCATGTGGTTCTCTCTTCTCTCGACCTGTTCCTCGCTGTGTTCTGCACAGTGTGAACGGTCTGTGTGACACGAATCAACCTACGCGGCTCTCCGCACGATCTTGTGGCGAACCACGCTGTCGAGCAGGGCCAGTGAACGGTGGAGGGTGTCCTGCAACTGCACGTCACCATCGAATTTGATGACGGAGTAGTACCCCTCGTTCATGTGGTTGATCTCGTAGGCGAAGCGACGCTTGCCCCAGAAATCGGAGTCCTTGACGACTCCATCACGATCGGTGATGGCCTTTTCGATTTCGGCCACAGCGTCACGAACGTCTGGCTCTGCCATGTCGTAGCGGTGAATCACCATTAGCTCATATGAGCGCATTGACTATTCCTCCTTCGGACATCCGCTCTACGGATGGCTCCCACGAGTGGCGGGAGCAGGACGGTTCTCCTGCCACGTTCGGGTTGAGCGGGCAGGGCGACACCATTGGGGTATCGACTTGATGGCGGAAGTGTAGGGAGAGCAAAGAACAAAGAGCAAAGAACAAAGACAGCTCTCAGTCGATTCTTGGGCATTCTTCAGCCGGCATTCATCCGTTCGCCCTCTTCGCGTGACGTAGCATGGGAGAAGTAGCCTTATCGCAGGGTTGCAAAACGAAGGAGCCGACCGTGGGGGAACAAAGCTGGTTGAAGTACGGAGCCATGGTGCTTGGCGCTGTCGGGCTATTCGCGATCACCGCATTTGCGTACAACTACGGGGAAGGACTCGAGCACCGGACGTGGATCGTCCAGGAGATGTCTATCGACGGAACCATGACTGCTCCCGTGCCGGCGAATCCTCCATACGCAATCTTTGACAACGAAGCAATGAGCGGCACCACGGGGTGCAACAGCTATACGGGCGGCTACGAAGCCTCAGGTGGGTCATTGGCTGTTGGACCGCTTGCAACGACACGCATGGCATGCGA
>CBETWC010000375.1:0-2266 GCA_965539925.1 uncultured bacterium | reverse complement strand
ACAGTTGCCGAAGCAGTCGCAGAGCGTTTCGGTGCGTCCATCCTTTCGGTGGATTCAATGCAGGTCTATCGGCGTATGGACATCGGCACGGCAAAACCGTCGGCTGCGGTGATGCGCCGGATCCGCCATCACATGATCGATGTCGCGGATCCGTCTGATGAGTTTTCGGTGAAGGAGTTCCAGACGCAAGGTCGTGCGGTGCTCAGGGGTGCCGCGAACAGCAGGGACCGTGTTGTCATCGCCGGCGGCTCGGGGCTTCACTTCCGGTCCCTTGTTGATCCGATGACGTTTGCGCCAACGGATGCATCGATCCGTGAGGAGCTCGAAGCAATGTCGCTGCCCGAACTCCAGCAGGCCCTGCTTGCCATAGACCTCGGTGCTCCAGATGTGGTCGACATCCAGAACCCTCGCAGGGTGATGCGCGCCATAGAGGTGTGGCGGATCAGCGCGAGAACGCCGACCGAACGGGCCAGATCAGCGGAGTCCGAGGCAGTGCGTTCCTATCGACCACTCATCGAGCATGTCTCCATCGGACTCGACGCAGGTGTGTCCTCTGCGCAACGAATCGAGGCGAGATTCACCGCAATGCTCGATGCTGGACTGCTCGAAGAGGTTTGCCTCCTCGCACCGCTGCTGGGACGAACGGCGGCCCAAGCTGTGGGATACAAGGAGCTGCTCGGTGTCGTGCACGGTTCCGTGGACCTGCCAACAGCGGCCAAGGAAGCAATCCGTTCCACCAATGCCCTCGTGAAACGTCAGCGAACCTACTTCAGGCGAGATCCACGAATTGAGTGGATTCCGTGGCAGGATGATGGAGATGAGAGAATTGAGTCAATAGTGAACCGCACAGGGGAGGTTGCCGGATGGATTTCGTGAAGATGCAGGGAGCCGGCAATGACTTCGTCATGATCGAAGGGCCATACGCGCCGACTGCCACCGAGGTCGTGCGTTGGTGTGATCGACGAACAGGAATCGGAGCTGATGGTGTTCTTGTTGTGACGCAGCTGTCATCTGACCGCGTCTCGATGCGCTACTGGAACGCAGACGGGGGAGAGGCTGAGATGTGCGGCAACGGATTGCGTTGTGTGGCTCGTTTTGCGTTCGACCGTGAATGGGTGGATGGGAATGAATTCACTGTCGAATCAGCCGTTGGCGACCACCCGGTGACGGTCAAGCGGGATTCCGTAATCGCACTGGTTGGGGAGCCGTCTCCCTTCAGGGGAGGCACGTTGAACATCGCGGACCGTGAGGTTCATCCGTTCTCGATAGGAAACCCGCATGCCGTGTTGTTCGTCGACGATGTTGATGGCGAGCCGGTGGGCGAGGTGGGTCCGATCATCGAGGAGGACGCGCTCTTCCCGAACCGAACGAATGTCGAGTTCGTCGAGATCCTTGAAGACGGTGGTATCCGGGTGAGGGTCTGGGAACGCGGTGTGGGCGAGACCCAAGCATCGGGTACGGGCGCTACTGCAGCTGCATATATCGCTCACACGATGCGCGACGTGCCTGAGCCTGTTGAGGTGCACCTGATCGGCGGGACCATCAACGTCTGGTTCAACGAGGAGGGCGCGTGGATGGAGGGACCCGCCGACTATTCGTTCAGAGGTTCGATCGACTGATCAATCGATCCGACGGAGCACGGCCACAACGACTCCGAGGATCTCGATTCCGTCAGTGAACACCATTGGCTCGTAATCATCATTGGCAGGTAGCAGCGTGATGCCATTGGCAGTTCGCTTGAATGTCTTGACTGTTGCCTCTTCGCCTTCCACGAGCGCCGCAACGATCTGCCCGTTGCTGGCAGTCTGTTGCTTCTGCACAACGACGTAGTCCCTGTCAAAGATGCCAAGGTCGATCATCGAGTCGCCCCGGATCTTGAGCATGAACACCGGTTCCTGGCCAACGAGCTCGGTGGGAAGGGGGTAGACCTCTTCGATGTCCTCCTCAGCAAGGATCGGGGAACCAGCTGCGATGCTCCCGACAAGTGGGACATCACGCACGGCTGCGCGGCTGATTCGGACAGCGCCATCGTCGTGGATGACTTCGATGGCACGTGGCTTTGTCGGGTCACGACGTATGAAGCCTTCCGCCGCCAACGTCGAGAGATGCGAATGCACGGTCGACGGAGAGCTGAGTCCAACGATGTCGCCGATCTCACGCACCGATGGGGGATACCCGCGATCAGCAACCGTTGAACTGATGAGCTCCAGGATCTCTCGCTGGCGATTTGTAAGACTTGATCGGTCCGGCACACTGCCTCCTCTTC
>CBETWC010000374.1:0-2267 GCA_965539925.1 uncultured bacterium | reverse complement strand
AGGACAGGCGAGCTTGCGAGCCAGGAGGGGGACGCTGTGAGCATTCATCGCTAGGCGTTCATCGTTTGGCGTTCTGCATCACCCCCCTGCATCGCTCCTACGTCGCTCTGCCGTCCCCCCGTCAGGGGGGGGGACGCTTGGTGAGGGCGGCGGTCCTTGGTTTCCTGACGCCTGACGCCTGACGCCTGACGCCTGACGCCTGACGCCTGACGCCTGACGCTTGACGCCTGACGCTTCGCATCACGCCTTGATTTCGCCCTGGACCCATTCGACGCGGTGGTCTGCCTCGACGAAGCGGACGGTGCCGGACTCTGATCGCATGAGGACCGAGTGTGTGGACGTGTGGATGCCGCCGAAGCGGACACCGCGCAGGAGTGCTCCTGTGGTCACGCCGGTGGCGGCGAAGAACGTGTGGTCCGAGTCGACGAGATCACGGGTTGTGAGTACTTGGTCGAGGTCGAGGTCATGCTCGTTCGCGTACTGGCGTTCCGCGTCGTCGCGCGGCCAGAGCCTGCACTGGATCTCTCCTCGCAACGCAGCCATGGCACACGCCGAAGTGACAGCTTCAGGCGAGCCACCGATACCGAACAGAATGTCGATGCCATTGTCAAGGATGGCAGTCGTGATTGCTCCCTGGATATCGCCATCGCCGATGAGCGAGATGCGTGCTCCTGCCTCGCGCACCTGTCTTATGTACTCGGCATTGCGGGGGCGTTCGAGAATCACTGCCGTGACCTCGCTGACTTCCTTGCCGTTCGCCTTGGCGACCTGACGGAGGTTGAACTCAACCGGAGCGTTGATGTCGACCGTTCCAGCGGCAGCTTCACCGACGGCGAGCTTGTCCATGTAGACGAGGCTTCCGGGTGCATACATGGAACCCCGCTCGGCGACAGCGATGACCGCAAGAGCGTTGCCGCGACCCTCGGCCGTGAGCCGGGTGCCGTCAACGGGGTCAACAGCTACATCTACAAGCGGTGGCTTGCCATTTCCTACTCGTTCACCGTTGTACAGCATGGGTGCTTCGTCCTTCTCACCCTCGCCGATCACCACGATGCCGTCGAGATCGGTCTGGGAGAGGACCTGGCGCATGGCGTCAACCGCGGCTTGGTCGACGGCGTGCTTGTCCCCTCGGCCCTGCTTGCGCGCTGCGGAGATCGCCGCCGCCTCGGTGACTCGGACGAGTTCGAGTGCGAGGTTCCGGTCGGGTAGGTAGCTCGCTATTTTCGTCATGTCATCCGTACGATCAAGGCGTCGCCCTGTCCGCCGCCACCGCAGAGACACGCGCCTCCGAGCTTTCCGCCTGTTTGGTCGAGGGCGTTGATCAACGTCACGATGATTCGTGCGCCTGTGGCTCCCAGCGGATGACCGAGGGCGACGGCGCCGCCGTGGACATTGACCTTGTCGTGGTCGATACCAAGCATGTGGGTCGACCACATGGCGACAGAGGCGAACGCTTCGTTGATCTCGACGAGGTCCAGATCCTCCGGTTCGAGACTTGCCTTCTTGAGTGCGAGGCTCAGTGCCTCGGCCGGCCGCTCGTGCAGCGTCGCGTCCGGTCCTGCGACCTGGCCGTAGGACACGATCTCAGCAATGATCGGGAGACCAGCCGCTTCCGCCGCCGCTCTGTCGGCGATGACGAGCGCAGCAGCGCCGTCGGAGATCTGACTAGCGTTGCCCGCTGTGGTTGTGCCGTCCTTGTTGAAGGCCGGCCGGAGTCCCGCGAGCGATTCGGTGGTGGTTGTTGGGCGGATGCCTCCGTCCCGGGTGACGACGATGGGGTCTCCCTTGCGCTGGGGGACCTCCACCGGAACGATCTCCTTGGAGAAGGCTCCGGATTCGGTAGCTGCAAGCGCCCGTGCATGGGACTCTGCTGACCATTCGTCCTGAGATTCGCGATTGATGCCCAGTTCGGTGTTCTTGTTGTCCGCTGATTCTCCCATCATGCACGAATCGAAGGCGCAGAAGAGACCGTCGAGGTTCAGCGAATCGGCCAACTTGGCGTCGCCGTATCGGAATCCCTGTCGGGCGCCTGGCAGGATGTATGGCGCATTGGTCATCGACTCCATGCCTCCAGCGATGACGAATTTCGATTCGCCGAGGCGGATGTGGTTTGCAGCCTCCTGGATGGCGGTCATGCCCGACAAGCACACCTTGTTGATGGTCACTGCCGGAACGGTCATCGGAATCGCGGCGTTGACGGCAGCTTGGCGCGCCGTGATCTGGCCCTGACCCGCCTGGATGACATGACCGAATATCACTTCATCGAC
>CBETWC010000373.1:0-2272 GCA_965539925.1 uncultured bacterium | reverse complement strand
GCCCAGTTCGCTCGCTTCGCGCTTCCTCCGAATGCCTACGGGTACTGCGGCCCTGCCGACCTCGATCTGGTTGCGGAGCTCGTAGCAGCGGGAGAGTCGGCGGTCGATGAGATGCGCGCCGTCGCCCAGCAGTTCGAGGGAGCTTGGCCATACCTGCAGTTCATCGCAGACTCGGCTGGTGCGGATCCTCTCGCGGCCGATGTTGTCGAGGCCTATTGGATCGGCAACAATCTTCTGAGAGACGTCGATACGTTGGCATGGGGCAACTCTGTGGAGGATCGGTTCAGGCCTCGCGCCGGTAGCCGGTGGAGGGTGCTCTCGGACGGCATCGTGGGAGGTGTTCCGAACCACGCCTTCCACGTTTTCTGTGTCTATCCATGGGTCGGCCTTCTGAGGGAGGGATATTCCGACCATGCCCTCGAGGTGATAGACCAGTGCCGGATCCGGTGGGGCACCGTCGTCGACACGATAGGCAGCGAGGTACTCGTTCGTTCGTCCCCTCTCACGTGGGACGGAAGGACGATCGGGCAGGGTCCTGAACGCGTGGAGACGGTCCGCATGCCAGCGGCTGGAGACAAGACACCGTCAACCGGAGATGTCGTCGCCCTCCACTGGGACTACGTGTGTCAGGTGCTCTCGCCACGACAACACAGCGACCTCGTCCGCTACCACGACCGCCACCTGGCAATCGCAAACCAGGACGCCAACTCACTCGCCACCCTCCTCGAGCCCTAACCCCCTTCTGTCGCGAACCCAGGGTTCCAGTTCACTGTTTCCGGTAGATGTGGCCCACAGAATGAGGGTTTGGATGTTCAGATGGCTAGGACGGACCGCACGGTGTCGATCACCATGTTGGGGCCATCATGCACATCGGCCCAAGTGAACCTAAGGATCCTCCATCCGTGTTCGATCGCCTCGCGATCACGAGCGCGATCCCGGCGCATGGCCTCCATCTGCACGTGCCAGCGGCGAGAATCCCATTCGACCGCGAGCTGTTCGGCCGGGAAGGCAAGGTCGAATCGTCGGTGCGGAGCCCACGGAAGCGGGAACTCCTGAACGTATCCAGTCAAAGCCGCCTGCGTTAGCAATGCGAGTCCGCGCCGTTCCAGGATCGTTCCGTCGTAGGGATCGCCGATCCGGCTGTCCAGGACTCCGCGCATGTTGCGGACACCGGGCTTGCCGCGCCGCGCTACGGCGCTGAGGACTGATTGCAGGCCGTCGAGTGAGCATGCACCGTCGGCGATCGAATGGTCCACGACGGCAGCGAGATGCCGGGGCGACAGGGTCGAGGCGAGGTCAACGACCGTTCGTGCCGACGATGTGACGGGCAGGTCTTGGATCTCGATGACGTGGTCGGATTGGAGGTCGTGATTGCGAAAGATCTTGACTCCCGGGAAGGTGTGGGTGGTTCGGCTGTGCACGGATACCGATACGACGTCGATAGGGACAAGCGGTAGCCGGTGAAGCGCCGCAGCTGAGTTGTGGGACACGACGGCGTCCGGCAAAACCGCCACAGCGGCACGCACCAGGTTCAGCTTTCCCGGCGATTCGAGCAGTCGGTATCCACCGTGCCCCACCCGTCGCCATTTCCCAGAAGAAATGCGCCGACCGATTGTTGCGTCGTTGAAGCCTGAGCGGAGTGCCTGGTCCCTCCGAACCACGCCACCCTGCTTGAGAGCGAGGCTGAGGATCATTGCGTCTCGATGCATGCCTCCACGATGACGTAGGCCAGTGACAGATTCCCGCGACATCCATTCTGTGGGCCACATCTACCGGAAACAGTGAACTGGAACCCTGGGTTCGCAGCTTGGGGCGCGAGGGGGGTAGCGTCCCGGTATGGCTGATCGACCGAGGGATGATGACTGGTGGCTTGCTTCTGATGGCAAGTGGTACCCGCCAGAGCTTCTGCCTGGGCCTGAGGTGCCTGGTCCGATCGGTGCCGGACGGGACGTGTCCAAAATCTCGGGACCCTTCACGCGGGTCGTCTCGATGGCGCTGTCGGTCGCTTCGGTTGTGCTCGTTGGGGCAGCGTACTCGGGGCTCCAATATGCATCAGCCCTCCAGAAGTTCTCAGGGGAGTTGTCCGAGGCCGAGCAAAGCTCACTCGAGTCTGTGGAGCTCACATGGGCGAGTTGGACGGCGATTGCGCTGTTCTTGCTCGTGCTCACCGGTGTGCTGGTCATCGGTTGGACCCGGAGCACATCGAAGGCTCTCGATGGTCGCGGCCCGACAGGAAGGCGATGGCGTGGTGGGTGGACGGTGTGGGGATGGC
>CBETWC010000372.1:0-2279 GCA_965539925.1 uncultured bacterium | reverse complement strand
CTACTTCCTACCTTCTTCCACCAACTCGCGGAGCGAGTCCTGCCACAAACCTGACGACCCGGCCGTCGTGCAAGTATTCTCCCGGGATGGCCATTTTCCCTATTCGCACGTTTCCGGACCCGGTCCTGGCGATGGATGCATCCCCAGTGTCGGAGTTCGACGACGACCTTCGGAGACTCGTCGATGACATGCTCGAAACGATGTACGAGGCCCCCGGTGTGGGCCTGGCAGCCCCTCAGATCGGCATCTCCAAGCGGATCTTCGTAGCGGACGTCGGCGAGGGGCCTTTCGTGATGGTCAACCCCGAGATCGTTGCCACCTCTGGGAGATGGAAGTTCGAAGAGGGATGCCTCTCAGTTCCTGATCGCTATTGGAGCATCAAGAGAGCCGACTACGCGAAGGCAGAGGGCTTCGGACTGGACGGCGAGCCTGTGTCGTACGAGGGCGAGGAATTGACGGGGCGCGTGCTGCAGCACGAGGTCGACCATCTCAGCGGAACCCTCCTACTGGCACACCTCAGCTCGAGGGTCCGCAAACAGGTGCTCAAAGAACTACGCGAAGAGTCGCTCGGCGTGAACAGGATGTACTGATGGGCGCTGTCTTCCTTGGATCACCTGCAGCGGCAATTCCCAGCCTGACGGCGCTTGCAGACGTCGAAGACGTTGATCTTGTCATCACGCAGCCAGACAGGCGAGCCGGGAGGGGTGGAACCCTCACCGCACCCCCGATAAAGGTGGCCGCTCGCCAGTTCGGTTTCGAGGTCGCCCAACCCGAGACGAGCACCGACCTCGAGACACTCTTGGTAGAGGGCGGCTTCCAACTCGGAATCGTCGTCGCATACGGCCGCATACTGACCCCGTCGATGCTTGCAGCAGTTCCGTTCGGCTTCCTGAATGTGCACTTCTCTCTCCTTCCGCGGTGGCGCGGCGCCGCACCCGTGGAACGTGCCATTGCGAACGGTGACGAGAGAACCGGTGTGACGCTGATGAAGATCGATGAAGGTCTCGACACAGGACCTATCCTCGGTGAGATCGCTACGCCAATCGGACCGAATGAGACAGGTGGCAGCCTCACGAGTCGCCTCTCCTTCCTTGGGGCGACCCTCATCGACGATACGGTGCCTGAGTACCTCAACAGCCGAAGGCGCCCCGTACCCCAGATCGCGTCAGGTGTTTCCTTGGCGAAGAGGTTGACAAAGGCCGAGGCGCAACTGACCGCTGAGGTCAAAGCGATCGATGCGGAGCGCCTGATCAGGGCATTTCAACCGAGGCCTGTCGCCTGGGTCCGGACTGAGACGGGACCACTGCGCATCCACAAGGCGAAACCGTCTGAATCGCTCGGAGAACCGGGTCAGATCACCATGCTCGGAACCCGGGTTGTTGCCTCCTTCACCCACGGGTCCATTGAGCTTGTCACTGTGCAGCCTTCAGGCAAGCCCCGCATCAACGCGACTTCATGGATGCATGGCAGACGCGGGGAAACAGTCACATTCGATTAGTCGATCACGACCGTCGATGGATCTAAATCGGCCTCGGGGTAGGCAAGATTCATGCCCTTGATCGTATCGATGAGAATCTGGGAGATCACGAGGTTGCGGTACCACTTACGATCGGCCGGAACGACGTACCACGGCGCTTTCTCTGTGGATGTCCTTGAGATCGCTTCTTCGTAGGCGGCCATGTATTCGTCCCACAGTTCCCGAGAAGCGAGATCGTTCGGATTGAACTTGTAGTTCTTGGACGGATCGTCGAGCCGTGCCTGAAGCCGTTCCCTCTGTTCGTCCTTGGAGATGTGCAGCATGATCTTGACGATCGTCGTTCCCTCATCATCGAGCATCGATTCGAAGCTGCGGATGTGTTCGTAGCGCCTGGACCACACGTCCCGTGGCACCAGATCGTTCACACGCACCACGAGAACGTCCTCGTAGTGGCTGCGATTGAAGACAGCAATGCGTCCCTTGGCAGGCGTGCGCTGATGGATCCGCCAGAGATAGTCGTGGTCCATCTCGTGAGGCCCTGGTACGCCGAACCCGTGCACGTCGACTCCTTGGGGGTTCACTCCGGAGAACACATTTCGGATGGTCCCATCCTTGCCCCCGGTGTCCATGGCCTGCAGTACAAAGAGCAGCGACTGTGTTCCATCGCTCCATAGAAGCCGCTGAAGCTCAGCAAGTTCACGGTTCATCTCGGTGAGCACAGGCCGCGAGGTCTCCTTCTTCAAATCTGAGAAGGCGCTCTTCTCGCCAGCATCGATGGTGGAGAGGTCAACGTTTGACCCCG
>CBETWC010000371.1:0-2283 GCA_965539925.1 uncultured bacterium | reverse complement strand
CTAGCTGATATCTGACGCATATCCGGTTCTCGATCGTGCTCCTGTGCCAGTGTCGTCACCGGGGCGGGCGACATGGCAGCTGCTGGGTGAGTTGCACGGAGCGTTCCGGAATGAATGGGTTCTCGTTGGTGGACTCATGGTGTACACCTACTCGCTGCTGAGGCTGGCGAATCTCCAACGCGTGTCACAACGGATGCCGATGTCCTCGTCCGCGTGAAGGTGCTGGCGGACGGCACCGTGCGCATTTCAGAGTGGCTGCAATCACAAGGTCTGACGTTCGAGGGAGCATCCGCCTTCGAAGTGGGCCATCGATTCTCGAATGGCGATGTATCCGTGGATCTACTGGTGCAGAGCCATCTTGGCGAGCGCGCTGAGCGGCGCACCGTCGGCCAGAACCGTGCTCCGGAAGCCGTAGGTGGTGCTGCGCTGCTGGCGGCCGGAGAGGTCGTTCCTGTTGCACCGGCTGGAGGCCAGGTCGTTCACGTCCCGAGACCGAACCTCGCCACGACGATCGCCGGCAAGGCCATCGCACCGCTCCGACTCGAAGACCCGGACCGACACCTGCACGATCTCGCCTTTCTTCTTGGCCTGGCAACTCAACCAATCGAGATTGCAGACAAGCTTGAGGCGCGTCATCGCACCGCGATTTCAAGGGCAACGAACATCATCGATGAGCGCGACTTCTGGGTCTACGCGAACGATCCGCAGGCTGCACAGGTGGTAGCGCGCATCATCGCGGGCAGGCGCTGAACGGACAAATGGGGCGGATCGTGGCATCGGTCGAACGCCAACGCCAGGCCGCCCAGGGCTCACACAGGCAGAACAGCCGTGCTGTCCTCGGTCAGTCGAGATCGAGGAGGCGACGCAGACGAGCTCCGTCGAAACCGATCGACCCGGCACCTCTGGCAGGAGGGAAGCTGTCCAGAAGGGCGATGAGGTCGTCGCGGCGGGTCGGGTCGGCTGCGGCCTGGCGGGGTGTGACTCCGCCGAGCGCGGGTATCTCCATGACGAGCCATGCTTCCTCTCTCTGTTGCATGATCTCGGTGAGCGCCGCCCTGTACTCAGGATCCATCGGCTCTGGGCTGATGCTGTCACTGTCACTGTCACGTTGCGGTCCGAGTCGGCTCGGGATGACGGGCGGTTCGCGGGACTCCTCAACGACGGTGATCCCGGTCAACGTGTCGAGAATGTCGTTGAACCGCTCCTCTGACATCGTCTCGATGATGAGCTGGGAATCCACCCTGCGCAGCGTGCCGCGCAGGACCGTCTCGCCGGCATCGTTGATGAAGCTGGTCTCCCACGCATCATCAGCGTCCTCTGCACGTTCGAAATGTGCATCGAGCTCCGCCGTAAGCGCTTCCCATGTCGAGGTTGGCTCGCCAACGGCTCGGCAGATGACCATGTCCTGGCCCTCGGTGGTCCGGAGTATCGGCGGTGCAGTGACCAGACCGAACCAGTGGGCAAGATCTTCGTCGGTGGGCGTCTCGTCGAAGAGCGCCAGAGTCATCTCCCGATGACGGAGGTCAATCCGAAGGGCATTGGCGAGGAAGCGATCCTTACCGAAAGCAGGTGCGACGATCCCCATGAGCAGGTCTCCGGTATGGGGGGTCGGCGTCATGGTCTCGTCATACACCGTGACCGTATCGCCTGTGCGTGTGTCGCGCAGCAGCACGTACGAGTCCTCTGGTTCTCCTGCCACCTCCCACAGGGCACGGGTCGACGCACGCCACAGATCGATCGTGTCCGCCTCATCCTGGGGGAGGAGCGGCCCCCACATCCCAGCGAACAAGTCGAGGGATCCTTCGATCGCAGCGATCTCCATCATGAAGGGGTGGGCCAGGTACTCACGGATATCGTTCGGGTCGGAGCGCTCGTCTGCTGAGGCGGCGATGTGGGCGAGGTGGTGGAGGAGGGGCGCTTGCACGGTCTCGACGAACGCGATGATCTTGTGGGTCAAGAGGTGCGTCTGCTTGATCGGGCCGACCTTGGGGGCCTTTGCGCAGCACACCTTGTACTTGTTCCCCGACCCGCACGGGCAGGGGTCGTTGCGGTTCGCGTTAGGGAACGGTTCGAAGATCTCCTCGAGCAGTTCGACCCACTCGTCCTCGGGAAAGGAGCGCCGCAGGAGACGGAGCGCCTCCGTGTAGTTGCCCTTGATCGCAGCGACATGACCAAGAACGATCGTTGCCTCCTTGAGGTTGTGATCGAGAGCGAGCGCGGCTTGCGCGTTGTCGATTGCTGATTCGATGTCGCCTTCAACGAACCATATCCACGCGGCACGTT
>CBETWC010000370.1:0-2293 GCA_965539925.1 uncultured bacterium | reverse complement strand
GTCCCTACCTGCTACCGCCACCCCGACCGGATCACGGGGCTTAGCTGCACGACGTGTGGCAAGTCCATCTGCGTCGAGTGCAGCCGCGATGCGTCCGTCGGTCAGAAGTGCCCGGAGTGCGCTGCGCCACAGGGCAGGGCACGGGTCGTACACGCACGCCAGTCCTTCGGCCGACCTTCTTTCCAGACTGCACCGGTCTCCTTCACGATCATCGCCATCACGGCCGCGATCTTCGTCATGGGGACGCTCTCCCCCGATGCGGACCTATGGCTCTTCCAGACCTTTGCTCAGGCGAACTTCCTGGTCGCCGCAGGAGAGTGGTGGCGGATCTTCACCGCGGCGCTCCTGCACGGCGGGATGATGCACATCCTCTTCAACATGTATGCGCTCTATCTGTTCGGCCCGAGGCTCGAACAGCAGGTTGGAGGTCCCGCATTTGCCGCTCTCTATGTGGCCACCGCCGGGACGGGAGGCATGGTGTCCTACATCTTCGGAGATTTCGGACAGATCTCGATAGGTGCGTCCGGGGCCATCTTCGGACTGTTGGGTGCATGGATGTTCGTTGCGTGGAAGATGCGACACACACCGGGTGGACGAGCGATGTTCAACCAACTCGGGATTCTCCTTGCCATCAACCTCGCGCTCCCTCTCTTCGTCGGAGGAATCGACTGGCGAGCCCACGTGGGTGGGCTCCTCGGCGGCATCCTCATCGCATGGCTGTGGTCGGTGCTCGCGGTCGGGAAACCGAACGCACGAACCATCCGAACGATCATCGCTGTGGGAGTTGCGGTTGCGGCCGCCATCATCACGATGACGATATGAACCGGGCATCTACATGGCGGGTACACTGCGCGCCGTGAACGAGCATCCTCTCGACGACCCAACCACCCTGGATCGCCCCGGCGAGGCGTGCGGCGTCTTCGGCGTGTCGGGCTCGGATATCGAGGCAGCCAGACTCACCTACTTCGGACTGTTCGCTCTCCAGCACCGCGGCCAGGAGAGCGCTGGCATCTCCGTCAGTGACGGAGAGAACATCATGGTCTACAAGGACCTCGGTCTCGTCGCCCAGGTCTTCGATGAAACCGTCCTCGCGGGCCTCCCCGGAAGCCTCGCCGTTGGTCACACGAGATACTCGACGACCGGTTCGAACTCGTGGGAGAACTCACAGCCTGTCTTCAGGCATTTCGGGTGGAACGCGATTGCTCTGGCACACAACGGCAATCTCACCAACACCGAGGAACTCGGTGCTGCCATGGGGCCGCTGGCTGCCACGACTGACTCCGAGCTGATGACTGAGGCGATTGCCCAAGCCATGACCGAGGACGGCATCTCCCTCCCCGAAGCTCTTGCCAAGACACTGCCCATGTTCAAGGGAGCATTCACACTCGCGGTCATGGACAACAAGACGCTTGTTGGTGTCCGCGATCCCCACGGCTTCAGGCCTCTCTGCCTGGGCAAGCTCGGGGACAGTTGGGTTGTTGCCTCAGAGACCGCAGCGCTTGACATCCTGGGTGCTGACTTCGTACGTCAGGTCGCGCCGGGTGAGATGGTCGTGATCGACACGAACGGACCACGATCCATGTTCCCGTTCGAATCAGCCGAGACTCGCTTGTGCATCTTCGAGTTCGTGTACTTCGCCCGTCCAGACTCGACGCTCCTCAGCCAGACCATCCACAAGACCAGACAGCGCATGGGCCGCAGGCTCGCAGACCAGGCACCGGTGGATGCCGACATCACAGTGCCGGTCCCGGAGTCGGGCATCCCCGCCGCTCAGGGTTTCTCTGAGGTATCGGGTATCCCCTACATCGACGGACTCGTGAAGAATCGTTACGTCGGAAGAACCTTCATCCAGCCTGCCCAGGCCATGCGCGAGCGCGGAGTCCGTATGAAGCTCAACGCCATGCCGGGCATGATCGAAGGCAAACGCGTGGTCCTGGTGGATGACTCGATCGTCCGCGGGTCAACAACGAAACAGCTCGTTGCGATGGTTCGTGAAGCAGGGGCAACCGAGGTGCATCTCCGGATATCGTCTCCGCCGTACCGGTGGCCATGCTTCTATGGCATGGACACAGGGGACCGCTCGACGCTGCTCGCCACCGATCGAACGGTGGACGAGATCGCAGCCGAACTCAACGCCGATTCTCTTGTCTACCTCGAACTCGACAACCTCATCGAGGCAACGGGCGCAGATGCCGATACGTTCTGTACGGCATGCCTATCAGGTGACTACCCGACCGACGTGCCGATCGAAGATGGCAAGTTCCTACTCGAAAGGTCGACATGACCAGCTACG
>CBETWC010000369.1:0-2301 GCA_965539925.1 uncultured bacterium | reverse complement strand
CTCCGCAGGGCGACTCGATTGTTCCCGGATTCAGGGTGTGCCCCGCTGGCGTGTCAGGCGTTCACAGGTCCTTCGAGACCCTGCGGAGGCTGGGGTCCTCTTCGTCCATCCGGGTCGCAAAGCCCATCGACTTCACCATCTGGATCATCCTGTGGTTGTCGGCCAGTACCTCGCCCTCGATCATGTCGAGTCCCCGGGAACGCGCGATCTCCATGAGTCGATTCAGCATTCTCTGGCCGATACCGTGCCCTTCCAGTTGGTCTGAGATGACGAGGGCGAACTCGCAGCTGTTCTGATCGGGATTGGTGACGTACCGAACCACGCCGTGCTCGACTTCGACGCCGTTTTCATGGGTCACGGCAATGAGCGCCATCTCTCGGTCGTAGTCGATCTGGGTGAAGCGGGCGAGCATCTCCGGTGTGAGTTCATCCAGGGCATGCATGAATCGGAAATACTTCGCCTCATCGGAGAGGTTCCGGATGAACTCACCCTCGATCTCGGCATCCTCTGGTCGAATCGGACGGATCGTCACATTTGTGCCGTCGGGGAGCTGGAAATGGGTCTCGAGATCTGCGGGATACGGGTGGATCGCCATGTGGTGATAGGGGTCCGTCGAGGGCTTCGGAAGCCCGACGACGATCCGGGCATCGACCGCCACCATGCCGTTCTCGTCGAGAATGAGTGGGTTGATGTCCATCTCCTGGAGCCAGGGGAGCTCACACGCCATGTTCGATATCCGCAGCAGCACGTCGACCAGAGCGTCGATGTTTGCGGCAGGCATGTTCCTGAACTGATCGAGCATCGTTGCGATCTTCGTGCGTGAGATGAGGCTTCTTGCCAAGCGTTCGTTGATCGGAGGAAGGGCGACTGCCACATCCTTCATCACCTCGACCCACGTTCCTCCTGCGCCGAACGAGATGACAGGCCCGAAGACCGGGTCGTTGAGAACGCCAATCATCACCTCACGACCGTTGGGAGTCCGCCGCATCTGTTCCACGGTGACTCCCTGCAGCTTCGCGTCCGGACGGACTCTTGCTACTCGATCCATGAGGCTGTGATAAGCGCCACGCACATCTGCGGCGCCTCCGATGTCGAGGGTGACTCCACCGACATCCGACTTGTGCGAGATGTCTTCCGAATAGATTTTCATGGCCACGGGGAAGCCCATCGACACAGCAACCACGAGTGCTTCTTCAGCAGACCGTGCAATGCCGTTGCGCACAGTCGGGATGCCGAAGGCCTCGAGGAGGGCGATGGACTCGGGTTCGGTCAGGACGCTTCGCTTGTCACTGATGGCACTCTCGATGATGAGTCGAGCGGCTTCGGTGTCCGGTTCCTCGTGTCGAAGCGACAGTCTCCCTGGTGTCTGAAGCAGGAGCTCCTGGTTCGCCTTGTACGAAGCGAGGTAGTGGAAGGCGTCGATTGCAGCTTCTGGTGTGTTGAAGATCGGAATCTGTGCCTGGCGGAACGCATGGCGGGCCGCCTCGACCTGGGGGCCACCCATCCATGAGGTCACAATCGGTTTCTGGTTGTGCTCGGCTGCTTCGATGATGGCCTTGGCAGCATCAAGGGGTCGTGTCATTGCCTGTGGTGTGAGGATGACGAGTACCCCGTCGACCTCAGGGTCCTTCAAACAGATATCGACCGCATCGCGGTACCTGTCCGGTGGGGCGTCCCCGATGATGTCCACGGGGTTGTTGCTCGACCAGGTATCCGGCAGTACTGCGTCGAGGCTCTCGATCGTCTCCTTGCTCAACTCGGCCAGTTGAAGGCCTACCTCAGGCACATGGTCTGCAGCGAGCACCGCTGGTCCGCCCCCGTTGGTGATAATCGCGATGCGGTTGCCGCTGCTGGCATACCGTGAGGACAGGGTGCTCGCCGCTGCGAACACCTGGCTGATCGTCTCTACGCGGACAACACCTGATCGGATGAGGGCAGCGGTGAATGCGTCATCGCCACCGACCATGGCACCTGTATGGGACATCGATGCCGCGGCACCCTCCGAGTGACGGCCCGCCTTGATGACGATCACTGGTTTCGCTCGAGCGGCGGCGCGGAGTCCGCTCATGAATCGACGGGAATCCTGGAGACCCTCGCCATAGAGGATGTTGCTGCGCGTCTGTGGGTCGGAGGCGAGGTAGTCGAGGATGTCCCCGAAGTCGACGTCGGCCGCGATGCCAGTAGAGACGACAGCAGAAAAGCCGATGCCTCGACCCTCGGCCCAGTCGAGCATTGCTGTACACAGCGCTCCCGACTGTGAGACAAGCGCGATGCTGCCCTTCGCTGCGCTGTTGTTTCCGA
>CBETWC010000368.1:0-2315 GCA_965539925.1 uncultured bacterium | reverse complement strand
ATGGATCTTGTTGTGGGAGAGGTGGAAGACGTGGTCGTTGGATCCGCTCCGGATCGGATCGTCCTCGATCTTCCGGAACCCTGGAGCGTCGTGCCCCTCGCAGCAGAAGTCCTTCCGGGAGGCGGCGGCTTCGCTTGTTACTTGCCGAACATCTCCCAGGTGCAGCAGGTACGTCACGCCCTGTGGGACACGAAGGCATTCACGGGAACCCGGACGTTCGAGATCCTCCTGCGGACCTGGGCCATCGATGACCGAAGCGTCCGCCCGGATCACCGCATGATCGGGCACACCGGATTCATCACCGTCTCCCGACGACGTCTTCCAAGCCAAACAGAAAGACCCGCCTTATAGGAGACGGGCCTTTCCCTGAGAAAACTCGGATCCTACGGCTCGATGTAGATGCATTCGCCGGGGCATTCCTCGGCAGATTCGACAACCATATCCATCTGGTCATCAGGGAAGTTCGCAACGCCCTTGGCACCTTCAGAGTTGCCCTCTGAGTCGGCGAAAATCTTGTCGCCTTCCTTGACGTAGGCAAGTCCGTCGTCAAGCATTACGAACACATCGGGTGCGATCTCTTCGCAGAGTCCATCGCCGGTACAAAGATCCTGATCGATCCAGACCTTCATCATGATTCCTTTGTCGGAGAAACGGTAAAGCGCCACCGGAGCGGCACCGGAGCTAAATCTAGTCGACCAGCGTCCGATATTGACAGAACCACGTTCTACACTCGATTCAAGGAAACGGCCGACGATCGACCGGGTAAGGAGGTCGAGATGTCAGACAACGACAGGCACAGGGACGAGCAGACGATTCGGATGCTCGAAGAGGAGATCTCGGTATTGCGCCGAAGGCTCCAGGACGCGCCCCGTCGGGTTCGCCTCCTCGAGGAGCGGCTGCTCGACGTCCGGAACCAATTGGCCCAGGCGACAAACCAGAACGACAAGCTCGCCACCGCCATGAACGAGACGAGGGAGCAGCTTGCACTGTTGCGCGATGAGGTGGAGAAGCTGACGGCTCCACCCAATCCCTTCGGAACCGTCATGGGCATCAACCCGGACGGAACCGTCGACGTACTCGCATCGGGAAGGAAACTGCGGGTCGCTGTCGAGCCGACGGTCGAGATCAAAGAGCTCGAGCGCGGGCAGGAGGTCATCCTCAATGAAGCGTTCAACGTCGTTGACGTGAGGGCCTTCGACGAGACCGGAGAGATTGCGACCATCAAAGAACTGCTCGGAGATGATCGATTGGTCGTGCTTGGAAGAGGTGACGAGGAGCGCGTGGTGACCCGCGGAGCTCCTGTGCACGACGAGTATCTTCGTGCGGGTGATCTCGTGAGACTCGAGGCAAAGACAGGAATCGCTCTGGAGAAGCTTGCACGACCCGAAGTCCAAGAGCTCATCCTCGAAGAAGTCCCCGACATCACGTACAAGGACATCGGAGGCCTCGAGTCCCAGATAGAGATCATCCAGGATGCCGTGGAGCTGCCCTATCTCCACCGCGAGCGCTTCGAGACGTACAAACTCCAGGCGCCAAAGGGTGTGCTCCTGTACGGCCCTCCCGGCTGCGGCAAGACCCTCATCGCGAAAGCCGTTGCGAACTCCCTTGCCCGCACGGTTGGCGAGACGACCGGGTCGACAGACATCCGTTCGTACTTCCTCAACATCAAGGGCCCTGAACTCCTCAACAAATACGTCGGGGAGACTGAGCGTCAGATCCGTCTGATCTTCCAGCGCGCCAAGGAGAAGTCAGACGAGGGCGTCCCGGTGATCGTGTTCTTCGACGAGATGGATTCACTGTTCCGAACTCGGGGAACAGGTGTCTCCTCGGATGTCGAATCGACCATTGTTCCCCAACTCTTGAGCGAACTCGATGGCGTCGAGTCCCTCAAGAACGTGATCGTCATCGGCGCATCGAACCGTGAAGACCTCATTGATCCTGCGATCCTCAGACCGGGCCGCCTCGATGTCAAGATCAAGATAGAGAGGCCGAACGAAGAGGCTGCTCGAAGGATCTTCGCCATCTATCTCACTGAGGACCTGCCGTTCAACGAGTCCGAAGTCGCAGAGCATGAATCGACCGGATCGCTGATCGACCATCTCATCGACACGACCACTGCGGCAATGTACGCCGAAGGCGTCCGGAACCGATTCCTCGAAGTCACCTACGCCAACGGGGACAGGGAGGAGCTCTACTTCAAGGACTTTGCCTCCGGCGCAATGATCGAGAACATCGTTCGTCGTGCAAAGAAGGACGCCATCAAGCGTGAGATCGCCGGGGGCCCCACCGGCCTCCAGACGGCCGATCTCATCCAA
>CBETWC010000367.1:0-2317 GCA_965539925.1 uncultured bacterium | reverse complement strand
CTGAAGGCGCATGAGCGGCCGAAACGGTGGCTCCGCAGCGAAGCCATCCCGAAGCTCGCGAACGGCAAGCACGACCTGGCTGCAGTGCGATTGGCATTCGAGGAGGAATCATGGATCTAGGTCTCACGGGGAAGGTGGCACTGGTCGCGGCGGCTTCGCGGGGTCTCGGCGCAGCCATTGCGCGCATTCTCGCCGAAGAGGGCTGCACGGTGGAGATCTGCTCGCGGTCCGCCGACCGGGTCGAGCACACTGCCGAGGTGATCGCCTCCAACACAGGCCAGGTGGTGATCGGTACTGCGGTCGACGTGACAGAAGAAGATGCTATTCGCGGATGGATCGCCGACGCTGCGCAGCGACACGGACGCCTCGATATCGTGATCCCCAACGCCGGCGGACCCAAGCACGGTTCGTTTCAAGACACAGTTCCTGAGGACTGGGACGATGCCTACAAACTGACGCTGCGCTCGGCGTTGATCTTCGCATCAGCAGCGAAGTCGCATCTGGCCGACGGAGGCGCGATGCTGTATCTGACGTCGTCGTCGGTCCGCGAGCCCATCTCCGCCCTCGTGCTATCGAACGTATTCCGGGCCGGAGTTGCGGCTCTGGCAAAGACACTTGCGTCCGACTGGGCTGAAGATGGCATCAGAGTCAACCAACTCATTCCCGGCCGCATCGCGACCGAGAGGGTCGCCGAGCTTGATGCGTACGTCGCAGAGCGCCGCGGGATTGCACCAGAGGACGTCCGTTCGATGAGCCAGGCAGCCATCCCGCTCGGTCGTTACGGCGTAGCGGATGAGTTCGCCAACGCGGCGGTGTTCCTTGTCTCGCCAGCCGCGTCGTTCATCACAGGCGCGACTCTGGCCGTGGACGGAGGAGCACTGAAGTCAGTCATGTAGCAGGTGCTACGGCTGGTACCCGGGCCCCACAACCAAGGTGATGGGGAGATGATTCGATCCGATGTCCGGGCCTGTTGAGAGTTCGAGGGGTGTGATCTCGGGCGTCATGAGCACGATGTCGATCGGTAAGCCCAACCATCCGCCGATGACTGGAAGGCCTGAAACGGGGGATGTCGAGAGGTAGCCGAGTCCCTCGGTCGCATCTCTGAGGTTGATTGTGTCGCGCATGGTCCGCATGCCAAGCGTCCAACGGGTTGCGCCCAGGTTGCCGATCACTGCAACGGGGTGTGGTGAGGACGTCACGGCTTCAGAAATCGTATCGATCCGAGCAGCAAGACGATCTGCCGCGTCCGCTGAGGAGTTGAGATCCCCCCAGGTCGTCACGATGTTGATGGCATCTCCGTTCGCGCCGACCGTGATCCTGTACACAGCCTCGGGGTCGACCGCAGCGTTGTCATTGATGTGTGTGACCTCGACTGGCCAATCCTCCAAGCCGAGAGCGACGATGCCTGGAGTACCCGGTACCTCGGGCTCGACGACGATCGTGTAGGGGTATCCCTCGTCGGTCAGTGGCTCCAACCATTCGACCGTCGTGCCAGCAATGAGGACGAGGTCAGCCTCGGTGCCCAACACCCAGCGGAGGAAGTGCGTCCTGTCGGTCACGCCCGGATAGACATCTGCGTGCACGATTCGCACCCCGTCCTCCCCTGTGGCTGCTGGCTGGTCACCCAACCAGAGCGGGGAGATCAACCAAGCGTTGAGGAGTGCGACTGCGAGGAACACGATCGATGCGATGCCCCGGGCGACGAGTGTGTAGATGATCGCGGCGATGATGAGAGCCCACATCAACTGCCATCGGAAGTTGGCGACGTAGTCGAAGAGCCACCATCTGTCTCCGAAGAACGCAGCAATGCTGAGCACGACCGCTACACCACCCCCAATGAAGAGCATGATGATCAGCGCCGTGCGCAGGCCAGCAAGTATCCCCGTCTCGTTATGACTGATCACGAGCCGAAAGCGTACATGAATCCGTCGCGAGAGCCAACATAGATGTTGCCGTTCCACACGGCTGGCGTTGACTCGATGCATCCGCCGGTGGCGAGCGGCCTGGTCCAGAGCTCGCGTGGAGCGAGTGGATCGGTGATGTCGTAGGCCCGAAGACCGGATTGGTCGGTGAAACAATCGACCGCGATGACGAGCGTGTCGTCGACGATCGCGGGGGAGGACCAAGCGTTCACGCCGACACTGTCGGACCACACGGTCTCACCTGTGTCCGTGTCGATGGCAAGCAGATCGCCACTGTCGGTCGGTACGAACAGCAGTCCGTCGCGGTGGAGTGCCGGGGTGGCCCACACACCTGTGTCCTGTCCCCTGGCTGCGGGGATATCGACGCTCCAAACGATCGGTGCGAGACTCGTGAG
>CBETWC010000366.1:0-2320 GCA_965539925.1 uncultured bacterium | reverse complement strand
CGCAGCGCTCGCGCGTCATTCCTTGTGTACAGACACTTCTCATAGGAGCCAACCCATGAAACAGAACGAAGCAAGCTGGGAACGGATCGCCAGAGTCGTCCTCGGGATCGCATTGATCATCGGTGGACTGACCGCGGTGAGCGGCACGGGCGGATACATCATGGCGGCCGTCGGACTCATCCCGCTCATCACCGGATTGATGGGTTGGTGCCCGATCTACGCAATCTTCAAGACAGGTACCCACAAGGACGAAGCCACCAAGGCAGCGGCCTAGAGACAACTTTGACGCCCCGCATACGATGAACACCCAAACGGATCAATCGGAAGTCCTCTTCTTCACGGCACCGCACTGCTCGGCGTGCAAGGCGATGAGGCCCATCGCCACCGACGTCGCTGGCCGTTTCGACGGCAGCGTGCAGCTCACTGAAGTGGACAGCTCGAGTGATCCGAGTTCTCCTTCCACCCATCGTGTGCGGGGCGTCCCCACCTTCATTGCGCTCCACAAAGGAGACGAGGTTGCCAGAGTCGTCGGCCCCCGAAGCACCGAGCAACTCGCCGAACTGTTCGACGCAGCAGTCTCGGGCAACGCGGTCAGTGCCCGGATTTCGCAGACAGACCGCTCGCTCCGACTTGTCGTTGGCGCCGTCTTCGCCGTTGCGGCCGTCGCAACATCAACTCCAATCCTGTGGGCCTTCGCTATCGCAGCGATTGGCTTCGCAACATGGGACCTGGTTCGACCATGATCGTCACTCCAGCCACCACCAGGGAGGCCCAAGACACCGTATCCACAGAATGCGGTGTGTCCCAAGGTGATCCGATGAGACATCTCCGTCCCATCTCATCCGGCTGCTGTGGCGATCGTGGTCACCGCTCATCAGGATCGGAGCACCCTTGGTTCTCCCACTGACCGACAGCATGACCCACACAAAGCGCGACACCACCGTGGCGTGGCTCTTCGTCGCTGCCCAGTTCGCCCTCCTCGGGGTGATGGTCCTCTACCCACGAGATGCTGCATGGGTGCCAACCGAACTCGTCCGTTCCATGGGGCTCATCTTCATGAATGCTGGCGTCGTCGTCGGGCTGTGGTCTGCCGCGTACCTCGGGAGAGGCCTGACGCCATCGCCCCTGCCCAACGGGTCCACCGACCTCGTCACCCGGGGGCCGTACCGTCTCGTCAGGCATCCGATCTACACCTCTGTGATGCTCCTCGGCATCGGCATGACCCTGCGGTCAGGAAGTTGGATCGTGCTGGCCGCTTTCGTTGGCCTCATTGCTCTGTTCGCCGTCAAGTCCCGATGGGAGGAACTCCACCTGGCTGACGCATTCCCCGGGTACGAGCGCTACATGGGAACCACCGGCAGATTCATCCCTCGATTCGCCCGGTGATGTTCGCCCGTACCGATCTGGTCGGTGCGATACACTCGTGAACCATGGCGGCAGCGGACACAACCGACATGGCCGAAAGGCCGATCTCCCGACTCTTCCACGAATTCGCGGACGCCATCTACACACTCGGCTATCGCATCGTGGGCGACCGTCATCTTGCCGAAGATGTTGTGCAGGAGACATTCATCAAGGTCATCAACGCCCTTCCGACCTATCGAGGCGATGGCCCGATAGGTGGCTGGATCTACCGTATTGGGTACCGAGAGGCGATCACCATCACCCGCAAGCGGCGGGAGGATCCCATCGACCCGACCTCGTACGTGGTGACCTCTGTGCCCGCTGACACCTCGGTCGAAGCAAGCGTGGTCAATCTCGAACTCGTTGCTCGACTGGACGAAGCCATGTCCAAGCTCTCGGAGCCGGTACGTGCAGCGTTCACGCTTCGAGACATCCAGGGCCTCTCCACTGCCGAGGTCGCCGCGATTCTCGATGCTTCCGAGTCAGCAATCAAGATGCGCCTCGCGAGAGCCCGAGAGGCACTGCGCGTCCAGTTGAAGGAGTACCTGTGAGCCTGTCATGTGATGATCTCGACGCGATGCTCCCTGAGTTCCTCGACGGCTCGGTGAGCGCGGGCCAGGAGTCGGCTGCAGCAGAGCACCTTGCAACGTGTGAGGCATGCACCGCGGAACTGAACGAACTCAAAGGCGTAACGAAGCTCTACCGGGAGCACGGGACGATGCGCCTCCCGGACGATGCGCGGAGACGCATCGTTGAATCGCTTGGCCTGAGCGAATAGAAGGGAGGGGTCCCTTCCGGAACCCCTCCGAACGTACGAGCTCAGCGTCTCCTATGGATAACCGCCTAGGTAGTAGTGATTGGGTACCACCCAGCCGGAATCCGGGTACTCGATCGCCCGGATCACAGAGATTCCCTC
>CBETWC010000365.1:0-2321 GCA_965539925.1 uncultured bacterium | reverse complement strand
AGAAGGTGCCAACCGCAACGGACTCCCGCCGACAGGGTGTGATGGTCATCGACCTCGCGGCCTACAACCTCTGGGCCAATGGCTTTGCTTCGTGGTCGCTCTCCGGTGGCCCCGCAGCGACAGAGAGTCCTGACGAGCTGTGGGTGTCCACCGATGATCCCGACGCCGTGGTTCGTGTCGTGACGTCCCAGATGACCTTCCTCCCTGACGAGGTCCTGACGATCGGACTTGTTGAGGCTGCGTTCGCTTCGCGACCCGTACAGGTCGGGCTGGTAGCCATCTTGTTCGTTGGCGCGGCCACCGGCGTTGTCCTCGCGCTTGCGGGGGTCACCGGATATGTGATGCTCGCTGTGAGCCGACGTGCTCGTGAGATGGGCGTCCTGCGTGCGCTCGGATTCGAGCGCACGAGCGTGGGTTTGACCTTTGCGTTGGAGCAGTTCGTTGTGATCGGTCTGGGTGCGGCGATCGGTGTGTTCGGTGGCATCGCGCTCGTTGTTGTGATGCTGCCCTTCTTCCAACTCGGGGAGACCGCCGAAATCATCGAGCCTTCGATCTTGCTCCATGCTCCCGCGGCACAACTCGTCGGGTACATCGCGATCGTTGGTGTGTTGCTCATCATCTCTGTGCTCTGGGCGACACGGCGCGTGTCCGTCCGTCGGATGAGTGAGGTCCTCAGAGAGGTGGAGCGCTGATGGCCCCCATCGTCCAATGCAGCAACGTGATCAAGATTCACAAGCAGGGCAACCTCGAGGTGGTGGCGCTCCAAGGTCTCGACTTCACCATGGAGCAAGGGGAGTTCGTCTCGATCGTTGGCACTTCAGGTGCAGGCAAATCGACGCTCCTCACGATCCTTGCTGGGTTCGAGAGGCCTTCTGCAGGGAGAGCCATTGTTGCCGATCGAGATCTGTCAGACATCACGCCCAGGGATCTGACGAGGTACTACCGCAGGGACGTCGGCTTCGTCTGGCAGGACTTCACCCGAAATCTGCTGCCCTATCTCAAGACCGTCCAGAACGTCGAGCTTCCGCTGCTCCTCGGTGGAATCGGTCGCCGTAAGCGCAAGAAACGGGCAATGGACCTCCTCGAGGCCGTGGGGCTTCGGGGGAAGGCCCATGCAGCCGTGCACACGCTCTCTGGTGGCGAGCAACAGCGCCTTGCTCTCTGCATCGCCCTCGCCCCTGGTCCACGATTGCTGCTCGCTGATGAGCTGACAGGTGAACTGGATACAGAGACGTCCCTTGAGATCTTCGAACTCCTCCGCCAGCTCGCCCACGACGGCGGACTCTCCGTGCTGGTTGTGACGCACGACGTCGCAGTCGCACAGAGGACCGATCGAGTGGTGCGGATCGCTGATGGACGCATAGCGACCCAGAGCCGCCGGGGGGCAACCGAGCACGTGTCGATCGATCAACGCGGCATGGTCCAGCTACCGCGCGACATGTTGATCGAGTCAGGGATCAAGGATCACGTGACCGTCAAGATCGTCCCCGAGGGACTCCTGCTCGAGCCGGAGGAGATCTCTGATGAGTCTTGAACTCAAGGGCGTGACGAAGCGCTACCCGAATGGCGCGATCGGTGCGATCGATGTTGACCTGATGGTTCCCGTGGGTGAGTTCGTCGCTTTGTTCGGGCCTTCTGGATCGGGGAAAACGAGTCAGCTCCACATGATGGGACTCCTGCAGAGGCCGGACACGGGTGAGGTGTGGATAAGCGGTGAACAGGTCGAGGGCCTGTCCGAGTCAGCTTCAGCGAAACTCCGCCGTTCGAAGCTCGGGTTCGTGTTCCAGTCGGCGAGTCTCCTCCAGTTGCTGTCGGCCCGAGAGAACGTTGATGTCTCGCTGAGACTTGCGGGCGAAGGTGGGGCCTCTGCCAAGGAGAAGGTCCGCAAGGTCCTCGAGCGTGTTGGCATGGAGGATCGGATGGACCACCGTCCGGACGAGATGTCCGGCGGCGAGCAGCAACGTGTTGCAATAGCACGTGCGCTCGTGCACGAGCCCGAGTATCTCTTCGCTGACGAGCCAACCGGTGAGCTCGACACGACGACTGGAGCAGGAATTCTCGCGATGCTGCGCGACATTGCGGCCACTGGAACGACCGTCGTGATGGCAACCCACGATCCCGCAGCGATCAACTACGTCGACACGGCCTACTTCGTCCAGTCCGGAGCCCTCCACATCCCCGACCGCGACGAACTCGGCCTCTGGCTCACCGAAGGCCGCGAGTTCACCCCCTAACCGCGAACCCAGGGTTCTAGACCGTCATGGCAACGGTTGTGTTCTCGCGGGACATCCCGTACACATGTCGCGGGACATCCCTGACAT
>CBETWC010000364.1:0-2329 GCA_965539925.1 uncultured bacterium | reverse complement strand
GCAACTCATCGAGATCCTCGCTCATGAGAACGATGGCGGCACCCTGCTCGCGCATCGTCAGCAGCTGACCGCGAACATAAGCGGTGGCACCGATATCGAGTCCACGCGTCGGTTGGGAGACCACAATGACTCGCGGTTCTCGCACCAGTACCCGGGCAAGCAACACCTTCTGGATGTTTCCGCCTGACAGCGTCCTTACGAGATCACCAGGACCGGCTTTGATGGAGAATCTCTCGATCAGAACACGAGCATCTGACCGAATGCGATCGCGATCGAGAACCAACCGCTTCCCGGTCTCTTCAAGATGCTCCAATATCAGATTGTGGGCGACGGACATGTCACCGACCAGAGCTTCGTGACGATCCTCCGGGATCCGACCGACGCCCGCGGCAATGACCTGCTTGGGGTTCTTGCCGGCTATCTCGGTGCCCTCCGCGGTGATGGATCCGGCGGTCGGCTTGCGCATCCCTGATAGCACCTCGGCGAGTTCTGTCTGGCCATTGCCCGAGACGCCGGCAACTCCAAGGATCTCTCCGGCAGCGACTTCGAAGTTCAGGTCAGTAAGTGCTGGAAGGTCGAGTCGGCCGAGTGCTGACAACCCCGAGACCTTGAGCATCGTCGCTCCGGGCTCGGAGCGAGCTCGAGCCTTCGACGGTTCGGCTGGACGACCCACCATCCACGATGCCAGTCCGGCAGCGTCGACCTGATCGGTCTCGACGGTGTGAACAACCTTCCCGTGACGAAGGACTGTTACGCGATCGGTCAACTCCATTACTTCGGGAAGCTTGTGGCTGATGAACACGATGGCCATACCGCTGGCCCGCAGCTTGTCCAGCGTTGCGAACAGAGCTCTGATCTCCTGCGGAGTGAGCACTGCGGTTGGCTCATCGAGGATGACAACGCGACAGTCCCTGTAGAGCGCCTTGAGGATCTCCACCCGCTGCTGTTCGCCCACAGAGAGGTCGGAGACGCGGCGGTCTGGTTCCACGTGGATTCCGAATCGCTCAGCGGCTTCTTCCACAAGACCCTTCGCACGAGCGGGATCGAGAATCGCTCCCCCGGTTCGGCCGAGGATGATGTTCTCGGTGACAGTCATGGGTTTCACGAGGGCGAAGTGCTGTGTCACCATTCCGATTCCTGCGCCGATGGCATCCTTCGGCGACGCGATGTCAGCCGGCGCACCATCGACGTGAATCTCCCCCTCATCAGGGATGGAGAGTCCGTAGAGAATCCGCATCAGAGTCGTCTTCCCTGCACCGTTCTCACCGAGAACGCCGTGGACCTCTCCACCCCACAGCGACAGGTTGACATCCTCGTTTGCCAGCACGTCACCGAAGCGCTTGCTGATCGACCTCAGCTCGACAACTGGAGTCGCCGGGGAGTCACCTGCCGCTGTCATCTGACGAGGTCAGCCGCCGATTGAGCCGGCAGGCTCTTCCTCGTTGATGTTCACTCGGAAAACACCACTCTTGATGTCTGTCTCTGTGGCTTCCACTGCATCGATGAGTGCCTGATCCACTCCTCCGGTTACGGATGTATTGATCGGAGCAAGCGAGGCACCGCCCTTGGCGAGCATGCTGAAGTCCTTGAGATCTTGTGCGGTATAGGCACCAGCAGCTACTTGGTCGATGACGTATGCCACCGTCGGCGCCATGTCCCAGACCACACTTGAAACGACGCTCTCCGGAGCTAGATCCTGTTGATCGGACATGTTGCCGAACGAGAACACGCCCTTCTCCTGGGCCGCCTCGATCACACCGAATCGTTCGGCATAGAGCACATCGGCACCTGCGTCGATTTGCGCAAGAGCTGCCTCTTTGGCTGCTGCCGGATCGAACCAGCTGTTGATGAAGGTGACCTTCACTTCGACACCCTCGTTTGTCGACTGAGCACCCGCCACGAATGCGTTGGCGATGCGATTGACCTCAGGAACCGGATGGCCCCCGACGATGCCGACCACACCCGTAGTGGTCATTCCACCAGCGAGCATGCCAGCGAGATAGGCCGGCTCATGAATCCAGTTGTCGAACACCGAGAAGTTGGGATCGGCCGGTCCTCCACCAGAGCCGAAGACGAACGCGATATCTGGATAAGCTGAAGCCACTCGTCGGACTGCATCCTCATTTCCGAATGCGTCTCCGAAGATGACATCGGGCTTGTCCTGCTCGGCTACTTCGGTAAGGATCCGCTCCATGTCCCCGGAGTAGCCGATGTCATCCGTGAATTCGTATGTGATGTTCCCGGCTTCTTCTTCGGCCAGCAATGCCCGGTGGATGACACCATCCCACGGCTCTTCGATCTGGGTGGCGAATGCGCCGAAGACTGAGAT
>CBETWC010000363.1:0-2333 GCA_965539925.1 uncultured bacterium | reverse complement strand
CCGGTACCAGAGGTCAACCGGAGTGCCATTGAGAGAGCGCATCAAGATCGCCCGGATGTCCGGATAGACGGACACCCGGAGCGGGCGGAGAGATAGACACCGGTGGCTCAACCACCGGTGTTTGTCGTTGTACAGATGCCAGATTCCAGATGTGGCAACAGGGGGCTTCCGTCCACACGCCGATTCAATCTGGAGAGCTACGAACTTGGCGATCGCTACGTAGACACCGCCACTCGTTGGATCGTGAGGGTTGATGCTCCGTGTCATACACGATATGGTTCCTGTATGACGATGTTCAGCTTCCGAGTGGATGACGATGAGGCCGCGGCGACACAGCGGTGGGCCGACCGTCTCGGCGTGGACAGATCGGAGCTCCTACGCGATGCACTCCACCGTCATCTCGTCCGCCTGCGTGCGGAGGGCGACATCAAGGCCTGGACCAGCACTCCGCTGACCGAAGATGAGACAGCACTCGGAGCGGTCGACGATTGGGGACCGGCAGAGGATTGGTCTGACTGGTCACATGCAACGGGGTGAAATCTGGTTCGCAGCGACACCCGGCGGTGATCGACCCGTTCTCATTCTTACGCGGGATCCGGTCGCCAACCGTATCGGTTCGGTTGTTGTCGCGTCCCTCACCCGTACCGAACGTGGGCTCGTTTCCGAACTGAGGCTCACGCCTGCAGGTGACGGCGTGCCCACCGAATGTGTTGCGAACTTCGACAATCTCCACACGCTTCAACGCGAAACGCTTCGCCGAAAGGTCACGAAGCTCAACGCGGCGCGGATGTCCGAGGTCTGTCAGGTACTCCGCGACGCCACCGGTTGCTGACAGCGACCTCAGGACTCCGACTTCTGGCTTCCAACAGCGCTGCGACTTAACAGCCTTTCTAGGGAATTGATACGAGTCGACTCAGGTTATACTGTTCGTATCGACTCAATCATTCGCCGCGCGATCGCGCGGGAGGTCTGAAACAAGGAGCAAACCATGGGAAGAGCTGTCGGCATCGACCTCGGGACCACGAATTCGGTCATATCTGTGCTCGAGGGTGGAGAACCGAAGGTCATCGCGAACGCTGAAGGCAACCGGACCACCCCGTCCGTTGTCGCGTTTGCAAAGAACGGCGAGGTACTCGTCGGAGAGCAGGCGAAACGCCAAGCGATCACCAACCCGGACAGGACGATCCGGTCCGTCAAGAGGCACATGGGGACCGACTGGTCCGTCGATATCGATGGTAAGTCGTACAACTCCCAGGAGATCTCAGCACGCATCCTTCAGAAGCTGAAGGCTGATGCGGAGTCCTACCTCGGCGAGACGATCACAAAGGCCGTCATCACCGTGCCGGCATACTTCGGCGACGCACAGCGACAGGCCACCAAGGAAGCAGGCCAGATCGCCGGACTCGAGGTCGAGCGGATCGTCAACGAGCCGACCGCTGCAGCCCTTGCCTATGGACTTGACAAGAAGCACGACGAGACCATCTTGATCTTCGACCTCGGTGGCGGAACGTTCGATGTATCCATACTCGAGATCGGTGAAGGCGTCTTCGAGGTGAAGTCCACCGCTGGTGACACGAACCTCGGAGGCGACGACTGGGACGAGAAGGTCATCAGCTGGCTCGTCGAAGGGTTCAAGGCAGAGAACGGTGTTGACCTCTCGAAGGATCCCATGGCGCTGACCCGCCTCAAGGAAGCAGCTGAGAAGGCGAAGATCGAGCTGTCAACCGTCCAGGAAACAGAGATCAACCTGCCGTTCATCACCGCAACTGCCGAAGGGCCGATCCACCTGCTCCGCAGCCTGAAGCGTTCCGAGTTTGAGCAGATGTCCGACGATTTGTTGGCTCGTGTCCGCGGACCGTTCAAGCGTGCAATCGAAGACGCGGGTGTGTCTCTCTCTGACCTCGACCACATTCTCCTGGTCGGCGGCTCGACACGTATGCCTGCCGTTCAGGCGCTCGTTGCCGACCTCTCCGGCGGCAAGGAACCGAACAAGGGAGTGAACCCTGATGAGGTCGTCGCCCTTGGTGCAGCGATTCAGGCAGGCGTCCTCACGGGCGACGTATCTGACATCCTCCTCCTCGACGTGACACCCCTCACGCTCGGTGTCGAAACCGAGGGTGGTGTGTTCACGAAGATGATCGAGCGCAACACCACGATCCCGACGCGTCGTTCGGAGATCTTCACAACGGCTGCGAACAGCCAGCCGGAGGTCGAGATCCATGTGATGCAGGGTGAGCGTGCGATGGCAACTGACAACATGAGCCTCGGTCGTTTCAAACTCCAGGAGATCCCACCTGCACCCCGCGGCGTCCCACAGATCGAGGTCACCTTCG
>CBETWC010000362.1:0-2335 GCA_965539925.1 uncultured bacterium | reverse complement strand
GCAAACATCACACGATGGGACCTCAACCGAGGGTCGATCGACCTGCCAAGGCCAGTGAGCGCGGTGAACGATTCCATGAGACGAGACGCTACAGCGACTTGATGAACAGGAGCAGCACCGTGCGGTCAGCCGCGGAGAGCGACATGAACCGATCCCTCGCACCAGCAGCCTCGCCGCCGTGCCACAGGATCGCTTCCTCGATGGAACGGGCTCGTCCATCGTGGAGGAACCCTGCCTGTGGATTGACCGTGCGAGCGAGTCCTATTCCCCAAAGGGGCGAGGTGCGCCACTCCGTCGGAAAGGCTGTGCCGTCTCTTCTCCCATCGGACAGACCCTCGCCCATGTCATGGAGCAACATGTCCGTGTACGGGTAGATGGCCTGATAGCTGAGCGACTCGACTTCGTGCGCCCCGGTCTCCCACCGTTTCGTGTGGCAAGCCGCACATCCGAGCTGGTCGAACAGCTGCTCGCCTGCAATCACCGACGTGTCATCCAGGCCGATCCGGGCAGGAACGGCGAGCGTCTGGGCGTAGAGCACAACGGCTGCAAGCCTCTCCGCGGAGATCTCAGGTGAACCACCAGGAGGTGCTTGCTGACAGGAATCTTGGGGTCCGGGGCAGTTCTCGGTGGGGAACGGGGGCGACGTGATGCCCAGATCGAACAGATACGCCGTTGCCACCTGATCGGCCACGGTCGCGACATTCGCCTTGAGCCCAAACCTACCCAGCGCGGATACGCCGTCGGCATGCACTTCTGAGACGACTCCAGAGATTCCGTCACCGTCGTCGTCAGCAGGATCGGCGTTTGCACGGATCGCTGGGGCAGGAATGGCTTCCAGCAGGCCGAGACCGATCAGAGTCGGTGCGAGGCGAATCCCAGACGTGCTCGCGACGAGGGGGCCGAAGAATGGGGACAGGATGGTCACCGACGGCCACCGCAGCGAGAACGCCGTCCCATCCGGATAGGCATCGCCTTGCTCGATCCATTCGATGCCGATCGCGGCCTCGGCCGGCACACCGTCTACGGCCTGCGTCTGGATCTGAATGCCGTACGCGTCGAGAGCGACGGGATCTCCCTTTTTGTCGACAAATCGGATGATCGGAGTCCCCGACGGCCCTTCGCTGCTCGGAGGCATGTCCCTGCCGTCGGCGGGATGGCAGCCAGCGCAAGACGTTGCGAGGAACGTGGGGCCGAGTCCATCACGGTCCTGCTGGCCTTCGGCAGCAGGCGACCATGGGTCAGTGAAGACGGTGTCTCCAATGCGGAACAGCGCCTGATTCTCCTCTGACAGGTTCGCGGCAGGCTGTGAGAAGGCGCCTGTGTCCTGGTCGGACACTGTGCCCTCGCCACCCGGCGCCGCAGGTCCGTCCACTGGTCCCCCGTACCCCTCACCACCGAAACATCCAGTCACAGCAAGGACCACAACCGGGAGAAGCAGGGCCAAACGCTCGGTTTGGGAGAGACGGGATCTGGACATGGGGGTAGGGTATCTCCAAGACCAATCAAGGACCCGGGGCACAGCGCCAATGAGTACTGGCGAGTATCGGGCCGTGCAGATCAGGGGAGACATGGGAAAGCGATCAGAAGTCGGGAAGCCGCCACCCCAACCGAAGGCACGCAGGAAGCAACGCTCGCTTGCGGGGGCTCTCGTACGGACAGTGACCACGGTCGTCGTGGTCGGCGTGATCCTCTTCCTTGCAGGCGGCTTCTACTACTCGGGCGAGATCCGAGATGGCGCCCTCATCCCACCGGAGTCCTACAGCCACGACTACGACCTCACGATCTCGGCAGTCACCGGAGATCAGATCTCGATCACGGATGCAGGATCCGATGAAGGTATCGGCCAACGAGGAGTCCAAGGGATCGAATGGTCCGGCGGATACGTCACAACCGACCAGCTCATCTCGTCGACCAAGGCGGAATCAGGCGACCGCACAGACATTCGACAGATGGTCGAAGGCGGCACAGCGCCTGCAATCGGGACCGACGCGCGCCTCGATTCGTTCGCGTTCCCTGGTGACCCCGAGCAAGCATTCGGCATCCCGTTCGAGACGGTTCGATACGACTCGGACATCGACAGTTTCCCTGCGTGGTACATCGAAGGCAGCTCCAGCACCTGGGTGGTCCTCGTCCATGGCAAGGGAGCAGACCTCACAGAGACCTTGCGCGCAATTCCCATCTTCCATGATCTCGGATTCCCGATGCTCGTGATCCACTACCGCAACGACCCCGGCAGCGCCAAGGACCCAAGCGGCTATCACCAATTCGGTGCAACCGAGTGGAAGGATCTCCACAACGCGGTCAAGTATGCCGAGGCGAACGGATCGTTGGACCA
>CBETWC010000361.1:0-2337 GCA_965539925.1 uncultured bacterium | reverse complement strand
AACCAGCAGCAAGAATCCCGACCACACGACACGGATTCCGACTCACGCTCCTAGGCTCGTTCTGTGGAGAAGACTGCGTTTACGACTTCGGGGCTTGGGCATGCGTACGGCAATATCGCCGCGCTACATTCGCTCGACTTCTCTGTGCCGCCGGGGCGCACGGGTCTCGTCGGCGCGAACGGGGCGGGCAAGTCGACACTCATCAAAGCCCTCCTCGGCATCCTCACACCCACTGTCGGCAGCGCAACGGTGCTCGGCATGGACACGCGCAGAGAGATGATCGACATCAGGAGTCTCGTCGGTTACATGCCGGAGGGACCTTGTCTGCCTCTCGACCAGACGGCGGCGGACTTCATCGTCTACGCCGCTGGAACCGCAGGCCTCCCGAAGAGGGCTGCCAGACAACGTGCCTCGGACGTGCTGACGCTCGTCGGCCTGAACGAGGAGCGTTTCCGCTACATCGGAGATTTCTCGACCGGAATGAAACAGCGAGCGAAGCTGGCCCAGGCGATCGTGCACGACCCGGAGCTCGTCTTCCTCGACGAACCGACGGCTGGCCTCGACCCTTCGGGGAGGGAGGAGATGCTCGACCTCATCGAACGCCTCGGAGGCTTCGGGATCGATGTTGTCGTCTCCTCACATGTTCTGCGTGACATCGAGCGCACCTGTGACTGGGTGGTGATGCTCGACAGCGGCACGTTGCTCCACTCGGGACCGATCGGGGGCCAACAATCGGAGGGCACGGTCCTGCTCGAGCTCATCGACGACCCTGCTGGTGTCGTCCCGGCACTGGAGGAGGCGGGTGCCACGGTCGTTACCCGCGGCCGCTCACTGGAGATCTCGGTTGCCAGCGGCGATGTGTACGACGCGATACGCGACGCAGTCGCTCGAACAGGTGCTTCGATCCGCAGGCTCGATGGATCAGGCGGGTCGCTCGAAGAGATGTTCCTTCACCATGGAGAAGGACGATGACTGAGCACACAGGCGCCGTCTACGACCTCGGATATGAACCCTTTGAGGGCGAGCGGTCGGGTCGTAGAGGCGCAAGAAGAGCCGTCTACTTCGACGGCATCCGTCGTGTGCTCGGCCTCCGGCGCAAGGCGCGGCGCAAGGTCATGCCGTGGGCTCTGTTATTCTTCGCCCTGGTTCCACCGATCGTCGCAGTGGGCATCGGGTTCCTGATACCGACAGGCTCACCGGACGCAATCAACCTCGCCGATCAGAACGCGGATTTCTTCGGGCTCTCGGGCACCATCACGATGCTATTCACCGCGCTGGCCGCACCCGAGCTGCTGATTCCCGACCGCAAAGACGGCGTGCTATCCATGCTTTCGTCGCGACCCCTCACCCCGGGTGACTACCTACTTGCACGGTTCGGAAGTCTCGTGACCGTCGTTGGTTCATTCATGATCGTCCCGCAGCTCGTGTTGTTCTTCGGCCAAGCAGGCACCGACCCAGAGGGTCTCTTCCGAGGGATGGTCAACGCCGCAGACACCCTGCCGAAGATCGTTGCTGTTGCAGCGGTGTACACGATTGCATACGTCCCCCTCGGGTTCGTCATCGCGAGCCTGTCGAATCGCAAGGCCATTGCCACGGCCAGCTACCTCGCCATCATGCTCGCGATGTCGGGATTCTCCGAGGCGATTGTCCGCAACTCGAGCATCGAAGGCGCTCGCTGGATGGCGTTGCTCTCCCCGATCAACACGGCGGACGCTGCGAATACCTGGATCTTCGGAAGCACCAATCCCGACTCCCTGCTCGCGGTTGCAGACATCCACCCTGCAATCGGGCTGCTTGCCCTTGTCGTCTTCGGCTCTCTGCTCTCGCTGTTCGCCCTCTACCGCTACCGGAGCCTGATGTGACCCGCGACCCCGCATTCGTCGACAGGCCGACCATCGAGGTCGAGACGGCCTCGAAGTGGTTCGGGCAGAAGGTCGCCGTGTCGAACCTCTCCTGTTCCTTCGGCCCTGGCGTCACGGGACTTCTCGGTCCGAACGGGGCAGGCAAGACGACGTTGCTGAGGATGATCGCCGGGCTCACCACCACATCCAACGGTTCGATTCGGGTCCTCAACGAGAATCCGAGGCGCAACCACAAGGTGTTCGGCCGGGTTGCACTCGTCCCTGACGAGGATGCCGTGTACGACGACATGACTGCTCGCAGGTTCGTCAGATACGCAGCCCAGCTTGCCAACACGGACCACTCCCCCGCTGCAGTGACCGCTGCCATCGAAGAGGTAGGGATGCTCGATGCTGCGGACCGTCCTATCGCTGGCTACTCGAAGGGAATGCGCCAGCGTGCAAAAGTTGCGGCAGCGCTCGCCACGAACCCCGATGT
>CBETWC010000360.1:0-2339 GCA_965539925.1 uncultured bacterium | reverse complement strand
CGGCGATCCACCAATCGATGCCTGCATCGGCGAACCGCTGACGTGCGCCAGCGATCGTCATTGGCTCCCAAACATGCTCCATGTCGCCATTCTGCCTGCGACGAGCACTGTATGGTCTCCACATGAACAGTGACATGTGGGACGCCCGGTACGAAGAGAAGAACCTCGTCTGGTCTGCGGACCCGAACATGTTCCTCCCTCCGATCGTGGAAGGACTCGAAGTCGGGACCGCGCTCGACTTCGCGTGCGGCGAGGGACGCAATGCCATCTGGCTGGCACGCGAGGGATGGAGCGTGACGGGGGTCGACTTCTCCCCCGTCGCCATCGACAAGGCGCGTGCGGTCGCCGGAGACACGGTTGTCGACTGGGTCGTGGCAGACGTCACCACGTATGAGCCTGACGAGATGTCAGACCTGGTGATCATCATGTACGTCCACCTGGATCCTGACAGCATGGCGTCACTCTTCGCCAATGCCGTGAGGGCTCTTGAACCTGGTGGGACGCTCATCGCCGTCGGACACGCACTGCGCAACCTCGCCGACGGTGTTGGTGGTCCACAATATCCTGAGATCCTCTGGACCGACGAGAGGATCACCCCGCTGCTCGATGGACTCGATGTCGTGTCGTTCGGCGAGGTCCTCCGACCGGTGGACGACTCCGAAGTCGATGCCATCGACCTCGTCGTCCACGCCACAAAGCCCTGAACGCGGCCATCAATCGAGAACGGCCCCCGCAAGAATGCGAGGGCTCGTCTCCGTCGGGCTGGTCAGATTTGAACTGACGACCCCTTGCTCCCAAAGCAAGTGCGCTTCCAAGCTGCGCCACAGCCCGATGTGAGCCGTGACGATACCCCATCCCGACTCACATCGACACAGTTCTGTCGTAACCGTCCGATACGTTGTTCCAATGACACCGGCGATCCCCGAAACTCTGCTTGAAGAGGCGTCCCAGTGGGAAGTCCTGCACCGCTGGGAACGCAAGCAACTCGGGATGGCGCTGCGGCGGTTGGGTCTCACGTACTCCGAGATCCAAAGCGTCATACCGGTTCCCAAGGGGACACTCTCCAACTGGGGTCAGGAAGTCAGTCTCAAGCAGGCCCAGATCGACGCGATCAAACAGCGGACTGGTCCTGGAACACAGCGCGGAATTCCCAAGGACACGCAGTGGAAGAGACGTGCTGAGATCGAACGGATTCGGTCCGAGTCGACAACCTACGCCAAGTCGCACCTCGACGACGCTCACTTCGTCGCTGGTGTCGTGTTGTACTGGGGAGAAGGCTCAAAGACACGCAACCACTTCGAGCTGACCAATTCCGATCCCGCAGCACTCCGGGCCTTCGTGATATGGGTTCGCAGGTATCTCGACACCGACGCGGCGTTCGTTCTCTCTCTGCATCTCCACGAAGGGAACGATGACGGCGGCGCCCGGCGTTACTGGGCCGACGCTGTCGGCCTGCCTGGAGCACGGTTCACGAAGACGTTCATCAAGCCACGCGGAACTGGCCACAGGAAGAACCATCTCGAGCACGGAGTATGTCGGGTCCGGACGTTGCGTGGATCGAATCACTGGCATCGTACGATGGTGTGGATCGACGTCGTTGCGTCACACTTCGGGTCAGTAGATGACCCTGTTTGCTAGCATCCTTGGTGGGTCGCTAGCTCAATTTGGCAGAGCATCTGACTCTTAATCAGGCGGCTCCGGGTTCAAGTCCCGGGCGACCCACCAGAGGCCCCCGTTCGTCGGGGGCTTCGGCGTTTCAGCACCATCGTGTGCGAGAATCGCCCCACACGCGGGTGTGGCGGAATGGCAGACGCGCCAGGTTTAGGACCTGGTATCGAGAGATGTGGGAGTTCGAGTCTCCCCACCCGCACTCATATATCCCAACTTCGGGCGCCCTCAGTTGGGAGCTATCCCGTCTGTCGCAGATCCCGGCGGTTGAACAGCATCACGGCAAGCGCTACCAGCAGAACCGTCAGCGTGGCGAGGACCGCCGCGTGGCCCCATGGCATCCCGTTGATCAGGGGGTCGCTGGACAGGTAGTAGTAGAAAGGAGACCACTTCACATACCCGCCGAACCTGTCACTGAATGGCAGGAATGCCGCGACCACGTGAAACGCCAAGGCCGCTCCGATTGGCACGAACACGGCAACCTTGACCCTGCCGAACGCCGCACTCAGCGCCAGGGCAAGTGCCCCGAAGACCAGGCCGAGCAAGGTGACAAGCGCAGATGTCGCTGCGATGTTCGCGATATTCATCCCGAGTCCGCCGAGTACCGATCCAAGGGCAACACCTGCGAATATCGCGAATCCGATGATGAAGGCATGAAGCGCCATTGCGAC
>CBETWC010000359.1:0-2342 GCA_965539925.1 uncultured bacterium | reverse complement strand
CCGTCGAAATCGGGCAAACCAAGATCGAGAACAACGACATCGAAACCTCCCGATACCGCCTGCTCAACACCGTCGATGGCTCTCGCCACCGTTTCGACATCGTGCCCGCGTTCGGACAGCCGGGTCGCGAGGGATTCGCGGATCCGCTGCTCATCCTCGATGATCAGAATCGTTGACATGTGCGGGCACACTACCAACTCACCTGACCAGCACCAGAACGCTTATCCAACCGATGACGCGCGTTTAACCCTGGGTTAGCCCACTACGCACATATCTGCTCCAAACTGGTGGCATGAGAAGGATCATCGGTATCGGTGCTGCCTGGATGGCAGCCACCCTCGTTGCTGTGGCCGTAGCTGCTGCTGCTGTCAGCAGCGTTCGCAGCGAGGTCACCGACACGCCAACCGCTCTCTCAGAGCCGATAGTTGCCGCTGGCGCGACAGCGGCGGCAGCCGACCCGGTCGCATCAACCACCCCCATCGTCGAGGTGACGACGACAACCGCGACTATCGACGAACCAGTGGCAACGACGACGACAATCGCTCAGGTCGATGCATCAAGCGAGTCGACCACGACAACATCACCCCCGGTCGCCACGACAACGACGGCGACGACGATTTCCAGCTACACGAAGGTCTTTGACACGGAAGCCGGATCTGTGCGCGTCACCGTATCGGGAGACTCGGTGACGTTCGCCGGTGCGACACCACTCCCGGGATGGACCGTTGAACTGGAGAACAGCGGCCCCGAGGAAGTCAGGGTCCACTTCGAGCGCAACGAGGATGAGGACGAAGAAGAGGAGATCGAGTTCAAGGCCTCAGTCGAGGATGGCGAACTCAACATCACCATTTCCGAGGACGACTCCTGACGCTTCGCAACAGGCTTCATCGAATCTTCACGGGCCATACAGGCACTCCTTGATGTTGCACCGGTTACCTTCCATCAACATGTGGAACCGAACTCGCCGACAAAGGGACGAAACCGTGCGCCTCGGCACGCCCTTCCTACACTCTGACCATGCGTAGCTCCAGAATCCTTGTTGTCGATGACGAACCCAAGATCAGACGCATCATTTCCTCCTATCTGATCGAGGAAGGTTTCGAAGTTGCCGAGGCCCACGATGGAGAATCGGCCCTTCTGGCTGCAGAATCGGATCTCGATCTCGTCATTCTCGACATCGGCCTCCCCGGCATCGACGGTATCGACGTGCTGCGCGAGCTGAGATCAAGAACTGATGTACCGGTGATCCTTGTCACCGCTCGTGCGGAAGAGACTGACCGCCTGATTGGTCTGTCGGTCGGAGCGGACGACTATGTGACAAAGCCCTTCAGCCCGAGGGAGTTGGTACTGCGCGTCAAGGCGATTCTGCGACGCGCAAGCACCGTCACCGATCGTCCTGACGGAGTCAACCGATTCGAAGGCCTCGCAGTCGATGCGGGAGCCCGAGTTGTTGAAATTGATGGCGCTGAACTTGAACTGACCGCGCTTGAGTTCGATCTGCTGACTGCCCTATCGGATGCCCCGGGCCTTGTGCTCACTCGGCACCAACTCATCGAGCGTGTCTGGGGTTGGGACTTCGTCGGAGACGAGCGAGTCGTGGATGTGCACATCCGCAATCTCAGGAAGAAGATCGGAGATGATGCTGGCGAGCCGCGCTTCATCACCACCGTGCGGGGTGTGGGCTACAAGTTCACCGCGTCGAGTTCATGAGCTTCACCACAAGACTGTCCACACGGCTGATGGCGGCGAACCTGCTTGTCCTTGCTGCTGGCGGGATAGCGTTCTCGGTCATATTCAGACTGCTTGCTTCCGAGATCTTCAACGATCGCATCCATGGAGGACCGGGAAGCTCGGGAGGATTGAACGGTCAGGGAGGTCCCGGACAAGGACTACTCGCCGCGTTCGGTGAATCAGTCGATATCGCGTTGCTCGTATCGCTCTCCGTCGGTGTCATCGCCGCAGGAGTGGTGGCATGGTTCGTTTCCCAGAAGATGACGCGACCGCTCGAGATGATCCGGTCCTCCACTCAAGCGATTGCCGGTGGAAACTACGCAGAACGTGTTGGAGGATCCGACATCATCGAATTGGACGCGCTCGGCGACGATGTGAACCATCTGGCGGCAACGCTCGAGGACACTGAGGAACGCAGGGCACGACTGCTCTCAGACGTGACGCACGAACTCCGGACACCCCTGACCTCCATCGACGGCTTTGTCGAAGGAGCCATGGATGGCGTGTTCACGATGGAGGAGATGTACGGCGCGGTGACTGACGAAACAGCGCGGCTCCTGCGTCTCGTCGAGGATCTCTCCGTTCTCTCCAAGACCACCGAACACTCACTC
>CBETWC010000358.1:0-2346 GCA_965539925.1 uncultured bacterium | reverse complement strand
GGACGCAAGAGGTCTTGCCGTACCGGGCTCGCAGGCTCGCACCCCCTCCTGAACATCGACTTCGTCGCTCTTCTGTCCTCCCTGAAGGGAGGACGACCAAGCGCGGGTGCCGGTAACTAGTCATCTGGGGCGTTGCTCTTTTGTGTCTCTACGCGCGGCCTCGACCGGTCGATGATTGAGGCATGGACGCGACACAACACATCTATCGGCATACCTGTCAAATGTGCCAGAGGCCAGCGTTGACCTTCGACAAGAAGGGCAACGCTCTGTGTGGACGTCACGCGACGATCTTCATCGCTGTGCCTCGTGTCGAGTCCAAGGAAGACGACCGCTGGTAGCAGCCGTCGTCAAGGCATCCATCGAGAGAAGCCGAGACCGAACCCACCTACCGGGGAAGGTCTCAGAAGCTGCGTCTGGTTCCGGTTCCCCGATCAGGGACCGGACGCGCCCATGTGTTGGAGCACGTGGCGACCGCTACTCGAGGGACTCGAGTATCTCGTCGGGGATGTCGAAGTTGGCGAAGACGGCTTGGACGTCATCGAGGTCCTCGAGCGCATCCACGAGACGCAGCACCTTGGGTGCAGAGGATTCGGTGAGCATCACGGACGTCGATGGCAGATAGGTCACATCTCCTGAATCGATGTGCACTCCAGCCCCTTCGAGCTCAGCCCTGACCGTCTGGAGATCGGTAGGGGCGCAGACGACCTCCCACTGATCGCCTTCCCCCGTGATGTCTTCCGCTCCTCCCTCGAGAGCCGCCATCATCACCGTGTCCTCATTCCCGGTCGCAAGGATGTAGCCCTTCTGTTCGAAGAGGTAGCCCACAGAGCCGGGCTCACCGAGGTTCCCACCATTCTTGGAGAACGCCGATCGCACATCGGATGCCGCGCGGTTGCGGTTGTCTGTGAGGATCTGCACGTAGAGCGCTACTCCCCCGGGTGCGTAACCTTCGTAGAAGGCATCTATGTAGTCGATGCCATCGACGTCGCCCGCACCTCTTGCGACGGCGCGTTCAATGTTGTCCTTGGGGACCGAGTTGTCCTTGGCCTTCTGGATCGCTGTCACAAGCGTCGGATTGGAGTCGACGTCGGCGCCGCCGGTCCGCGCTGCCGACTCGATGCCCTTGATGAGCTTGGCGAACAATTTCCCGCGCTTGGCGTCCTGACGCCCCTTGCGATGCTTGATGTTCGCCCATTTTGAATGTCCTGCCATGCGATCTCCTCAGCCCTGTTCCGTGAGCGCCACCAGCATCTCGTGCAGACGCGTGTCAGATGTGAGCTCTGGGTGGAACGAGGTCGCAAGGATACGGCCCTGTCGAACCAAAACCGGATGCGTCTCTCCTGTGGTGTCCGTGACCTCTGCCAGCACTTCGACGTTCGAGCCGATCTTGTCCATCCAAGGCGCTCTGATGAACACTGCATGCATCGGCTCGTCGAGTCCGACTACGTCAAGGTCCGCTTCGAACGAGTCGACCTGTCTGCCGAACGCGTTCCTGCGGACGCGCGCATCGAGAACACCCAACTGTGGCTGCCCACCTTCAGCCGTCGAGGAAGACAGGAAGATCATGCCGGCACACGTTCCGAGGGCGGGCATGCCGTTGGCACACCGTTCCCTGATCGGATCGATCAAACCGTACACCGTGGCGAGCCTGCCGATCGTCGTCGATTCCCCACCAGGGATCACAAGGGCGTCGACAGCGTCGAGCTCTTCCGGCGTGCGAACCTCTACAGCGTCGGCACCGATCGATTGGAGCATCGCGACGTGCTCGCGGAAATCCCCTTGCAGCGCAAGAACGCCGATTGTCATGATCCGCGGTTTTGCATCATCTCGGAAGCCGGAATCTCATCGATGTTGATACCAACCATGGCTTCACCGAGGTTCCGCGACACCTTCCCGATCTTCTCCGGGTCCTGATAGAAGGTCGTCGCCTCCACGATGGCACGAGCACGCACATCAGGATTGCCTGACTTGAAGACTCCGGATCCAACAAAGATGCCGTCGCATCCGAGTTGCATCATGAGTGCCGCATCTGCTGGCGTCGCAATGCCACCTGCTGCGAAGTTGACCACAGGGAGTTCCCCTGTCTCAGCGATTTCCTTGACGAGGTCGTACGGGGCACGCAGCTCTTTGGCCGCGTTCATCAGCTCATCGGGACCGAGTGTTGTGAGCCAGCCAATCTGCGTGTTCATCTTGCGCATGTGACGAACAGCCTCAACCACGTCGCCTGTTCCTGGTTCACCCTTGGTGCGAATCATCGCTGCACCTTCACCGATACGTCGGAGGGCCTCGCCCAGATCTTTGGCCCCGCACACGAACGGCACGGTGAAACGATGCTTGTCGATGTGG
>CBETWC010000357.1:0-2359 GCA_965539925.1 uncultured bacterium | reverse complement strand
TCGCTGCGCTCGCGTGTCCTCCCTGAAGGGAGGACGACAGACCAGACCGTCGCACTGTCGCGAAATGCAGCACCCGGGTTGGAGCCTTCGGGAGGATCTGGCGTCGAACCGTCACAGAATCCGTCGGGAAGCCGTGCCGAATACACGATCTGCGTCATACCCACGCCGCGTGGCTCATCGCAGAAGGCGAACACCCCAAGACCATCCAGACCCGACTCGGCCACTCCTCGATCCAGGTCACGACGAACAAACCGCCGGCCGGCTCGACGTCATCGCCGCAACCGTTCGCAGGCCAAACACCGGCAGGGATCCGCCGGGAATTCACTATGACGGCGTACAGGTTCGCGATCGGATTCACACGCGCCCCTGCTCCACCGACGAAGGACCAACGCCGAATACTGCGCTATCCGAAGCTTCGTCGTATCGAGGCTCTCAGATCCTTCATCAACACGAACAGGTGGTTTGGGTTCTGCTCAAGTGGCACGAATCCGTGACGCTGGTAGAACGCCGCAGCTCCGGCGTCCTTGGCGTGTACGAGCACAGCTCTCCCACCGATGTCGTGGCCCGCGGCCGCACAGCGTGCCAACGCATCCTTCAGGAGATCACCGCCAAGGCCCGTGCCCTGGACAGATCGATCAAGCCCGAGGCGCGCAAGGAGAATCACGGGTATCGGCCTTTGGCGAGGCAGCCCGGCGCGCAACCGCCCCGGAGCCGCTCCAGATTCGATGGTGTGGGGAGCCAGTGTGTAGAAGCCAACGATCTGTGATCCGCGCTCGAGGACATAGGTCACCGAAGCACCCGCACGCTGATCGGACAGGGCAAAGCGCTCGAGCCACTCGTCAAGGGCAGGCACACCGCAGTCGAACCCATCGAGGTCGTCCTTGGCCTCGACCCTGCGAACAGGGCGCAGATCGATCACTGCTGGGGAATCTGGCTCTGCTGTGCGAACAGGTCCACGAGTTCAGAAACGGCGACGGGCGCTGCATCGAGAGAATCCGCGAAGCGGGAGAACTCTTCGTGGCTGAGAACAACCGGCTGATACTCAGCGATCAACGACCGGGCACGCGTGACCGCGCTCTCTTCCACAAACGCCGTCTTGGATGTTCCCATCAGAGTTGCAGCCTCGCGCACGAGCGCGTCGCTTTGCGCCTTTACACGGAAGTTCCATCTGCTGTCGCGTTGTTCTGTCGTCATGCCGTGCTCCGTATCGGTGTAAGTACATTGTACGTACGTCTGGACTCAAAGTCAACGCTCCCACTCAGTGTCGACTCTTCATGCAGATCCAAGTGACGTTCAGGTCTCCCTGGTCGTCCTGGTACGCACCGTATCGAGCGCGGGAGCACACCAGACGACGCCCGCTGCGGCATCCTCCCATTCCCGGGGACTCGGTTGGCGAGGGTCTGCAGCAATCGGTGTCTTCGGGACGTGCACTCCCTCAAGTAGCTGTTGAGCAAGGTCGTCGAGTTCGAGAATCCGGGCAAGCGATGCGAGACGCCGAAGCGCCGGAACGGCACCGAGCTCTCTGGAGAGGGAGTGCAGCTCTTGAGCGTCGAGGTCTGCGGAAGCTGTGTCGAGGGCATCGCCGAGAACGCCGAGTCCTCCGATGAGGTCGCTGCGACGAGCACCATCGAGAAGTGCCCGCTCGACAGTGGAGACACTGACGCCGTATCCAGCGCTGACCGATCCCACGGCAACGGTGGCAGAGCGCTCACGGACAATATCGACAGGTCGATCGGCCAGCTCGGTGATGCGGACCTGGTCGGAGCACGCGACCTGGATCACGCGCGACGGGCGAACCAACAATCCGTGATGAGCAAGAGCAGACCTATATGCGATACGGTGCGGACGATCAGAAAAGACGGCAGCCACAGCCAGTGCAGTGTCCTCGGCAGCCGCAGACGTACCAAGTCGTCCGAGAGGCCGAATCGCGTAGTGGCCCCGACTCACGCGCCCGATCAAACCATCGTCGACGAGTCTGCTCAGGAGGTTGACGGTGGACTGAGGCGAACGTCCAAGAATCTCCACTGCTTCCGCCGTTGAGAACGTTGATTCTCCAGCGGCGGTGAGCCGGTCAAGTAGATTCAATGCTGTCTTGCGGGCCATCGCGTTGCTCCGTTATTTATGCACTTCTACACGTTTTTCGTGTATTCGTACACTATTGTACTGGCGAGCGTCAAACTGTCAAGAAGCACCCTTACAGCCCAAGAATCGGTACTCGCCAAACCTGATGTGTCCCAAGCGTGTCCCAAGCCCGCATTGGGACCGCCAAGTCTTCGCCCCGAAACGCGCAGAATCCCTTGCGCTGCAAGGGATTCTGGTTTGTAGCCCCGATGGGATTTGAACCCACGCTACCGCCTTG
>CBETWC010000356.1:0-2378 GCA_965539925.1 uncultured bacterium | reverse complement strand
TGGATGTCGCTGAGTGCAGCAGCGGATCGAACGTTCTCGAGAAACGCGAGATGTCTGGCAGGCGCGGATTCGGGTGCGAGGTACCTGATCAACACGGGTCTGTCGAGGGAGTCATCCTGTCCGAACCATTCCTCGATATCGCCGTCGCTACCCAGACGAATGTTGAGCCGGTATCGGTCGGGTAGCCGGGGAGGCACGAGACCTATCCGGACTTCAGCACTGCGAGCGACTCTGGGAGCTGGACGTACCCCTCGTCCTCGTAGAGGCCAATCGCTGACGTGTTGTCGAACTGCGTGTTCAGCAGAATCGCTCTGGAACCACTTCGCCTGGCACTTCGACTGGCTGCGCGCACGAGACTTCGACCCATTCCCTGCCCCTGCCAGGTCGGGTGGACCGCTACGCGCTGCAGATACGAAATGGCGTGGCCGTAGCCAACCACGGCGAAGCCGGCAATGCCCTGGTCGCCATCCCTGATGACGAAGACGCTTGATTTGGGGGTTGCCTGGGTTGACTCGACAAGGGCAAGGTGGTCGAAACGCCAGAAGGCTGGAAAGGCGACCCGGTCGATACCGAGCATGGCTTCGAGGTCCGGGTGATCGGCTCGGACGACGAGGTGCTGTGGCGCAGGGATCGGCTCATCGAGGCCGAGGCGCATGAGTGCCAGATCGATGTAATCGGTGAACCCAGCCATCTCCCACGGTTTCCTGGCTGACCGTGACAAGGGCGTGGAGAGTGCGGCGGGTGCGCCAGCAAGGTTCAGCTTCTCGACGCACGCCGCAATGAAGCCTGTCCCTCCACGGATGACGCGCAGCGATGCATCATCGACGCTCGAGTTCCATGGTCTGGCCTCTGCTCGAGCCCAGCCGCGTCGAAGAGAAACGGAACCTGGCCAGGTGCCTCGTTGAAAGACTCGATGCGGTGTATCTACTAGTGCCAAGACCTCTCCAGGGGTCGCGCCACGCGCCAACAGGGTAACCGCGATTCCTGGGGGTCAAGTGCGTGGGACAATTCCGGGATGTCTGTGCTGCTCGTGACCCATGAATCAAGCAGGGAGCACCGCGCTCCGCAGGGCCATCCGGAGCAGGCTGTCCGCTTGGAGGTAGTTGTTGAGGGCGTTCGTGAATCGGCGACGTCGATCGTCGACATCGAAGCACCATTCGTGAGTCGCGACCTGCTCGAGGTTGTCCATTCGAGTGGCTATATCGACGAGATCAGGGACATCTGCGCTCGCGGCGGTGGAGGACTCGATCCGGACACGTATGCCGTTCGAGCGTCGTTCACTGCAGCAATGCATGCGGCGGGATCTGGACCTGCGGCAGTCGAGGCACTCGATGCCTCAGGCGCGTCGGCTGCGTTCGTCGCCGTGCGACCGCCGGGCCATCACGCCGAGCGGAGTTGTGCAATGGGCTTCTGTCTCTTCAACAACATCGCCGTTGCTGCTGCATACCTGAGGAATCGGGGCGAGCGAGTTGCGATCGTTGATTGGGATGTGCACCACGGGAATGGAACCCAGGACACGTTCTATAGGGATCCTGATGTGCTGTACGTGTCCGTGCACGAGTTCCCCTTCTACCCGGGAACTGGATGGATCGACGAGCAGGGGGAGGGCCCGGGGCTGGGAGCAACGGTCAACGTGCCGCTTCCCGGTGGTACGAGTGCTGAGGCCTGGCTTGCTGCATTCCGGAGAGTTGTCGTACCTGTCGTCGAGCAGTTCTCCCCTGACTGGATCCTTGTGAGCAATGGCTATGACGCACATCGACTGGATCCACTCGGTGGCATGCTTCTCGAGTCAGAGCACTACGGATGGCTGTCGAGTTGGGTTGCCAGCCAGGTCCCCCCGTCGAGAGTGGTGACCTTCCTCGAAGGAGGCTATGACCTCGGTGCCCTGAGGACGGCTTCGACGGCAACCGTGGACGGACTCTCTGGTCGGTTGGGTGACTTCACCTGGCCCACCGAGATCGGTGGATCCGCGGGTCGGATCGTGGATCTTGCCGTCGAAGCACTCTCCATGCATTGGGAACTTGGTTGAGGCGGGACTTCGGAGATGTGCCGGGGGGGCTTGAGCCGGGGAGATAGCAGGCAGTAGTACGCTAGGAAGATCAGCGAATAGGGGCGACGGGTCGTCCCACCTTCAGCCTCAATGCCCTGTTTGATGGGATGCCTGCTCTGTCGTCCTCCCTTCAGGGAGGACACGCGAGCGCAGCGAGCGAGGAGGGGGTGCGAGCCTGCGAGCCTCAGACGGCAGGCCACCCAGCATCGCCAGATGCCTTGAGAACACTGGGGCGGATTGAGGTCGTAGCGATCTTGCCGTACCGGGCTCGCGGGCTCGCACCCCCTCCTGAACAGCGACTTCGTCGCTGTTCCGTCCTCCCTGAAGG
>CBETWC010000355.1:0-2384 GCA_965539925.1 uncultured bacterium | reverse complement strand
CGAGTACGGAGCCGATGTCCGCGTAGTTGGCCTGGACGACAGAGAGACGCGGTTCATCTGCCGCTTGCCGTACAGCATCCGGGTCACGGTCGATACCGACAACGCGAACAGATGGATATCGGTCAAGGAGCGCACGGCTATGCCCTCCCCCGCCAAAGGTGCAGTCGACGATCCAACCATCCGCGCAAGGCTCGAGCCAGTCGAGGACCTCTTCGAGCATCACCGGCTGGTGATAGGACTCGTTGTGTGATGTGGGCTGAACCATGGTCAGCCCCCCGGAGCGCTGGCGCCAAAGAGGAAGCGGGCGGAGTAAGGGGCCTTCCCGATGGCATCCGGGGGACTGACCGCGAGCCAGCCCACAACGATTCGTCGATTCTCATGTCTGTCATATTCCGTCCTCGCTCAGCACCTCCTCGATGGCGGCGTAGTACTCGTCTGCTTCTGCAGCAACGGTCTCCCACGTCGCTGTGTCCCAGATCTCGACACGATCTGCAACACCCACAACAGTTACATCCTTGGACAGATCCGCATATGCCCTGAGGGCTTCAGGGATCTGGCAACGACCGGTCTTGTCGAGTGACTGGTTCGAAGCAGAGGCGAAGAACGACCGCGAGTAGTTCCGCGCCCGACGGTCGGTCCTTGGGAGCTTGAGCACACGTTGCGCTTCGTCATCCCACTGGTCCATCGGGAACACGTAGAGACACCGTTCCTGTCCCTTCGTCACGACACAACCATCCTCGAGACCCGCGCGAAATTTGGAGGGCATCACTACCCGCCCTTTCTCGTCGAGTGAATGGCTGTACTCGCCAAGGAACATTTTCCGGTCTCTCCATCATCACGGGGATATCTCCCACAAGGCCCCACTATGGCCCACTGTATCCCACTTGTCAACACAATGACTCCCCGACGCTCCCCGAGGGCACCTTTCCCGGATGGAGCGTCGGGGGAAGAGACGAAAGACAAAAGACAAAAGAAACGGAACCGGGCCTAGCTCAGGCTCCTTCATCTTTCGTCTCTTGTCTTTTGTCTTTCGTCTTTCGTCTTTCGTCTTTCGTCTTTCGCGCTCCTATTCCCGACAAACTTCTCCGAATCCGTCTACCGTCTACGTTCAACCGATCGACAGGAAGGCCCCCCAATGCATGTACTGGTTGCCACCGATGGATGTAGCGATGTCGACGAGACAGCGAAGTTCGCTTACGCGCTTGCCGGCCCTGATGGTTCCACCACCGTTGCAACGATCGTTGCGGTACCGCGCCAGCTTGTCGCCGAGCTCAGGGAGCAGTGGGGAGAGCCGACGAAGATACAAGTCGATTCAGATGCTGAATACGTAGGCGCGCCAGGTGCCGCCGGAAGTATCGAGCGCGGTTTCCCCGGCGATGATGCCGTCGTGGACCAGTATCTCGGCAACAAACGAGTCGAATACTGCAAGCCGATCGCGACCGCGATACGAGAGCTTGGCGGCTCTGCCGAATCGACCGCGCGTGAAGGCACCGACGTCTCCCGATCGATCATGGCCATCGCGTCAGAGATTGACGCCGACGTCATCGTCATCGGCAGCCACGGATTGGGAGGCTTCCAGGGTCTCCTCGGCTCCACCGGCGCCAAGCTCGTCCGTCGCGCGAGGCGGCCGGTACTGGTGCTTCGGTAGCCCCGAATCAGCAACCACGCTCCGGGGATGATTGACCACTCAACGCACAGCTACGATACTCAGTGCGTCAGGAAGGCATCATGAAGATCGCAGGCTATGTAAGACAGACACCCGGTAGAACCGATCCGGATACTGCATTCGCACAGAGTGAGCGCATCCGACGGTGGGTACTCGACACGGCGAACGAGTTGATCGCCGTTTGTCAGGACCACCACGCGTCTTCAGCGCCCACCGACCGACCCGGGTTCAAGGCTCTGCTCGACATTGCTCGTTCCCACGGCGCCGACGCTGTCGTGGTAGCCAACCTCTCTGCCCTCTCCCCCGACAAGATGACGCAGGAGATCATGATCCAGGATCTCCGTTCGGCAGGGGCGACGGTCATTGCCACGGATGAAGATGACCTCAACGCCCTCCAGGAAGGCAGCGACGACCACGCACGCATGCTCGTGCGCGACGTGCTCTCGCGTGTGGAGGAGTATCGCCTCGCGTTCGGACTCTCCGGTGAGGTCGAGCCAACCGTGGTTGCATCAACCATCACCCCAATCCTCCCCGACGAAAGACCCACCACCGACGTGGTCGTAAAACTCATCGCCCGATAGGTGAAGAAGCCATCAGCTCTCAGCTCTCAGCCAGCAGATGAAGAAGCCAACAGCTATCAGCTATCAGCCAGCAGATGAAGAAGAGCTATCAGCCATCGGCCAGCGGCCCGGAGTTGCCCCGTTGTCGCTGAACGCCT
>CBETWC010000354.1:0-2389 GCA_965539925.1 uncultured bacterium | reverse complement strand
GATGGCGGAAGCGCGCTCTCGGATTCCGGCACTCTTCGCCGGGGCCAACCAGGGCAGGGTCATGCTCACCCCGTAGAACAGGATCGGCGTTGGCACCCGAATCGCGAATGCTTCCAGAGTCTCTGGCATCTGGCATCTGGCATCTGAAGTGTCCTCGTGGGCCGATCCCGTTCGTAAGTAGGGTGAGTGCGGGAACGGCCCGCCCCAACGTGAGGAGTACCCATGAGCCAGTACCTGTTGTCCACATACGCCGGAGAGACCTCTGTTCGCGAACCGATGACGCCAGAGGACATGCAGAAGTCCATGGAGCGGATCGGTGCACTCGAAGCCGAGATGGAGGCGAGTGGTGCGTTCGTCTTCTCCGCAAGACTCCATGGTTCCGACTCTGCGACCGTTGTCCGCTCGAACGATGGCGATCTGGTCATGACTGACGGACCGTTCGTCGAATCGAAAGAGCACATCGCCGGGTTCTACATCATCGACGCGGACGACCTCGATGCCGCGCTCGCTTGGGCCGGCAAGGTTGTGGATGTGATCAATCAACCGATCGAAGTCTGGCCATTCGCCGGTACCCGAAGCGCCTGAGGGAGTGACTCGGAGCAACGCTACCCATCGGGAAGCGTCCGACGTCGAGCGCGTATTCCGTGAGGTGTATGGCCAAGCGGTGGCGACGCTGGTCCGCGTCTTCGGCGACATCACGCTCGCCGAGGACGCCGTCCAGGACGCCTTCGTCGTGGCCAGCGACCGGTGGCAGAGCGATGGCATCCCACCCAACCCGGCGGGGTGGATCGTCACGACCGCACGAAACCGCGCAATCGATGGTCTTCGTCGTTCGACCCGGGGCAGGGAGCTCCATGAGCAGATCGCTGCGGATTCCGGCACATCGCACGGCCCAGACGCTGAGGATTGGGGAGAGGATGGGCCCGTGCGTGACGACCAACTCCGGCTGATCTTCACGTGCTGCCATCCCGCGCTGCGAACGGAGCACCAGGTGGCCTTGACGCTTCGACTTCTGGGTGGCCTGAGTGTGGATGAAGTGGCCCGCTCGTTCCTGGTGAGCGAGTCGGCAATGGCAAAGCGGCTCGTACGGGCGAAGTACAAGATCAGGGCGGCCAACATTCCCTATCGAGTGCCAGCAGACGCCGAACTACCTGACCGACTTCGGTCGGTCCTGGCGGTGGTGTACCTCATCTACAACACCGGAGCAGACGATCCAGAACGGGCGTCTCTACGCGACGATGCGATTCGGTTGGCCCGTGCCCTGGTCGACTTGATGCCCGATGAGCCTGAAGCGGCGGGACTGCTCGCATTGATGCTGCTGAGCGAGGCGCGGGTTCGGGCGCGCACAGCCGGAGGCGTACTCGTGCTTCTGCGCGATCAGGACCGGACCACGTGGGACAGAGCGGGGATCGAGGAGGGGCACGAGATCGTGCGTGCCTGCATCCGTCGCGACCAACCGGGTCCCTTCCAACTCCAAGCGGCAATCCAAGCCGTGCACTGCGACGCCGACTCGTTCGAAGCAACCGACTGGCCCCAGATCGTCGTTCTCTACGATCACCTGTTCTCGGTCTTGCCTACGCCCGTCGTTGCGCTCAATCGGGCCATCGCCATCGGCGAGATCGAAGGTCCAGATGTGGCGCTCACTGCACTCAACGAAATTGCACCCGATCTCGACAACTACCACCTGATGCACGCGGCCCGCGCAGCAACGTTGCGCCAGCTTGGGCAACGAGCCGAAGCGCTGACCGCGTACGAACGTGCTGCCCACCTCGCGACTTCGGAGACAGACCGACAGTTTCTCGCGCAACAGATCGAAGACTTGACCGAAGATGGCGCTCGCTGATCGCGTCCGGAGACGACTTCGAGGTAGCCCTTCTCCTGGTCACGTGACGAGGAAGTTCCTCATCATCCCGCCGTCCTCGTGTTCGAGGATGTGACAGTGGTAGAGGAAGAACCCCTTGTGCTCGGCAAAGGGGACCGCGATCTGCACCCTCTGGCCAGGCCAAACGAGAACCGTGTCTCGCAGACCGGTCTCGATCACACCGTGTTCGATCGATGCCCATGCCTCCGACAGACCATCGTCATCCCATGACCGAGAGATCACTCGGAAGGACATTCCGTGAAGGTGCATCGGATGTGCCATCGGGGAGAGATTGACGAACTCCCATATCTCGACAGTGTTCGCCTTGACGGTCTCCAGCTCGTTGACCGAACGGCCGTCCCACTGGGTTCCGTTGATCCAATGTGCGGCGCGTCTCGTTGAAAGGACGAATTCTTTCGGTGCAGCACCATTGACCGCATCCTCGGCACCGAATGTTGGCTGGATCCCCGGTGTGGTTGGCATCTCTCCCGGGAACGGAGTCGTATCGCCGACGATGAACGATGCAGC
>CBETWC010000353.1:0-2390 GCA_965539925.1 uncultured bacterium | reverse complement strand
ATGGATCTGATGGCGAAGTTCATGGATAGGTAGACGCCGTTCGCGAGTGCTCTGCTCTGTGAGAACTGCTCCTGAACGAGCGCCATCAGGACCGGCGGAACCGCAAGCAGCGAGAATCCGATGATCGGGAGGATCGCAACTCGTACCCAACCATCGGCAGCCAGGAACGCCAGGAGGGAGATGGGCGCTGCGACCTGTCCCAGGATCATTACGGCTCGCCTTCCCACATGGTCGCTGATCCATCCCCCAGCGAAGGCTCCCGCGATTCCCGCGGCCTCGACGATGGAGAGAGCTGCTCCCGCGAGCCAGAGACTGGCACCTTCTGCGGTGAGGTAGAGGGGGAGGAAGATGGTCATTGCCATCACCATCATGCTGCGCAGTGCAACGAGAGCTGCCAGGAGCACCATGAGCCCACGCATTGCTTGAACTGCTGTCCGCCACGGCACCTGTTCCCCATCGCCGCGCGTCCGGAGCGGGACGTCACGCAACCGGAAATAGAGGAACACAGACGTTGCGATGGCAACGAGCGACAGAGATGCCATCGATTTCATCGACATCACTGCAAGGGCGCTCACCACGATCAGGGGGCCAACAGTCCTCCCCAATTCGCCACCGACCATCCAGAAACCCATGCCCCTACCGAGCTTGTTCCCCGACAGATACCCGATGGCGACCGGCGCGGTCGCGTGGAAGGCTGCAACGCTCACTCCGGCCACGAGGAGCAGCAGCGCCAGGGCGAAGTAGCCCGGTGTCCACCCCAAGAAGCTCATCGCCACACCGGTGACACCCGGGCCGAGGATGACGATCCAGCGCAGTGTTGTGCGGTCGGCGAGGTGACCGATGATCGGCTGGAGCAGCGAAGGGAGTTGGAGAAACGCTGCCAGCCCACCGGCCGCAGTGTTGGAGAGTGAGAGGCTCTCGACGAAGTGGGGCAGGAGTGGAGGTAGGAACGCGGTGAAGGTGTCGTGAACGGCATGCCCGCTGGCAATGGTGGCAACCCGACCGGTTTGGAACTCGTCACCGTGCAGGAGGCCATCTGCGATGATGGGATCAGTCTCCGTCATGAGGCGAGGGTTCTCCGTGTCATCGACGCATGATGTCACATCCCTGCCACCTTCATGTTCGGCACTGCATCTGACGTAGCATCGTCACATGAGGTCCGTCTATCGCCCGACCATGCTCGCCTTGGTTGCTCTTGGCGTCTTTGCCGCCTTGTTCGTCATCGGCGGAGTGACGGGCTGGTGGAGTCCTGCTGCCAATGAGCAGGCGATTGGTGAGATCTCCAGATGGTGTGAGCGCGTGGGCGATGGCCTGATGCGTGAACCGGTGAACACCCTTGGAAACCTTGGGTTCGTCGTGTCCGGTCTGGCGATGTTCCTTGTGCTGGCAAACGACGCGAAACGCGAGCGGCCGAGGGCGAACCGATTCATCGGCAATCAATCGATTGCACTGCTGTACGCATCGGCGACGGTCTTCCTTGGACCCGGGTCGATGGTGATGCACGGCAGTCATACGTTCTTCGGGGCATGGATCGACAACCTGTCGATGGTCGCCTACATCCTGATTCCGTGGATATTCAATCTGGCTGCGCTCGGACGGTGGAGAGACCGCACGTTCTTCACGGCTTATGGCGCGGTACTCGCTGCGTACGCGATCGGCTACTGGTTCTTTGGCTCCGATCTGGGGATCGGACTCGACCTATTCGGGGTCTCGATTGCCCTCTGGATCATCTCGGAGGTGCTGTACCGCTTCTGGTCGCAGCCGGTGCGACTGCTGTCGGGATTGGTCGGTTTCGTTGTCGCCTTCGTCTTCGGGGTCACCCCCGCGGTGATCCTCGGAAGCGTCGGGGAGTACTGGTGGGTGGTGCTGTTCTGGGTGCCGGCCCTGCTCGCGACCGGGCCGCCGGAGACTCGCAGGAGGTACACACCATGGTTCTGGGCCGGGATGGCGGCGTTCCTCGTCGCCTATGCCATCTGGACGACCGGCACGGATGGACACGCATGGTGTCGCCCTGATTCGCTGATCCAGGCACACGCGATATGGCATCTGTTGACCGCTCTCGCAACGTGGTGCTTCTTCATGTTCCTCCGCACCGAGCGAGCAATGGATCGCGCGGCCTGACAGTCTCACGATCGTCGGGAATGACCCAGAAATGAGTCGACGGTGACATGCGCGTGACTCACGAATTACGACGTGTTGACCGCCTGTTGACCATGCCTTGAGGGCCGTGCGCGACTGTGGCAGGGAAAGGAGGTGAAGGCAATGCGGACGACTCTTGTAGTCGGACTGGTGCTTCTCCTTATGGTGCTCGCCCTTCCGGCAATCGGTAGCACCCAGCAGCTCGATAGCGGTGCGACGTTGATCAACGACACCGTGCTCGCGCCTGCAGG
>CBETWC010000352.1:0-2403 GCA_965539925.1 uncultured bacterium | reverse complement strand
GCCCGATCCCGAACAAGCACCGAGAAGAAGACCACCCAGAAGCACGGCTGACATACGACGCATTCGACGACCATAGCGGTCGTCACCGATGGCCACGGTCACTGCTCGACGCTCCCTATCAGGCGACGGAGGGGCCATCCCAGGTCTCGAGGACGTCGACGGCGTGTTGGTAGCCCGCCGCGACGATTCTCTCGTGCGACGCGAAATCGAGGATGCCGAATTCAGCGACAGGCGGCCGGAATACGACATCCGCAAGGAGGGCGTTGTCGCTGCCGGTCACCGCGGTCGAGCGGGCCAGGATGTCCAGCATCCGAGGAATCTGCATCGATTCCTTCCACGGATTGACCCGTCTCCCGAGCACCCTCCATCCGGACACGACGCCGTCGTCTCCAAGGTCGCTCGCAGGGATGTCGATGTCCGCTCTGAGGTCGACGGCGATCACCGTCTTCGGATCGAATACGTCGCGCATCACATCCGTCGGAAGATTGTTCAAGACCCCACCATCGACAAGCACATGCCCTTCCGGGGAGCGAACGGGAGGGAGTATTCCGGGGATGGCGATGCTTGCTCGCATCGCCTTCCACACCGATCCAGACCGGTGAATGTAGGCCTCACTGCGCGAGAGATCCGTTGAGACACAGAAGAAGTCAGTCCAGAGGTCTTCGATGTAGGCCGAACCGAGCGCCTCGCGCATGCCACCGGTGAGCCTCTCTCCTCTGGCGAGAGCAACGGCAGGGAAAGAGAAGTCGATTAGCGAACCGCGCTCAACCGTGACCCGTTTCATCAGATCGAGCACCTTCTCCCAGTCCCAACCGATCGCGTATCCCGCTGCCATGGATGAACCGATGCTCGTGCCACCGACGTGATCGATCGGGATTCCGGCCTCAGACAAGGCCCTGATCACTCCGATATGAGCGAAGCCGCGAGCGCCGCCCCCACCGAGTACCAGACCGATTGAGGTTCTCGTCAGGACGCGCGCCAAGCTCTCGAGATCAGCTCTGCTACCAGACCGTACGTGGTGGTGCCGGTCGACACATCGATGCGCCAAGATCTCAGCGGTATCTGACGGAAATTCGCCGTCATGGAGCAACACGAGATGGGTGGATTGACCCGCACCGTTCCCGTTCATGGCTTTGAGCGCTGCTTCGCTTGGTCCAATCCTTGCCATCCGCTCGCTCTTGCCCACGAGGAGATTCAGGTCTGCTTGCCGCACACAGAGGTGGTTCCACTCGGTGTCATCTGCGTCAGCAATGAGGAATGTGAGATCGTTCTGCAATTCGAGTCGGTGAAGGAACGACGTGATCGCATCGGCAGTCGGGTCCGGGCCAAGATCTCTGACCAAGCGATCGTGGTCCACAATCACCGACGTCGCCGCGGGTTCGAGGATGCCAGAGAGATCCTCGATGAACGCCTGGTCGTACGGACCCTCACCGCACGGGATCACGGCCACCACACCGATTGTCAACCCCGGTCGATGATCATGGATCAGTCGATCCAGTCGATTGACGACAGTGCGCGCCACATCGAAGAGAGCAAGCGGTTCGGCGATCACGACCCTGCTGAAGTCCTCGGCCGACATCCGAAGAAGCGTGCAATCGCGAACAGCAGTGACGGTTGCCGTTCTCTCGGTCTGGGTGAGTAGCGACATCTCGCCAACAAGGTCACCCTCGCCGATCTCTCCGACGACCACCGACGATCCGTCCTTGTCAAGAGTCGATGCAACCAGTCTCCCGGCAACAACGATGTAGGCATCCCCGGCGGCATCGCCCTCTTCGATCAGTGTCTCGCCGGCCGCAACCGTCACCGGCACCATGCACGCGTGCAGTTCTCGGAGTACACGGTCGGAGAGGTCACCGAACGTTGTGCTGGCCCTCAGATGCCGGAGCGCATCGAAGCCATCCCTCTGATCCGATGAATCCTCCACCACACTGCCCGCCATGCACCCTCGACCGATTGAGCGCGCATGCTACCGAATGAGATCGCCGCTCGCGGGGGTCCCTAACAACAGGCGACGCGACATCAAGTCGAACAGACGCATCAGACCCAATACAGTTGGGTCTCAAGCTTCAGTCGTGACCGTGCTGGGGTGCATACGACGTCACATCGAAAAGGAGACACGGTGAACGCAGACCTCCGCGCACTGGCAGACGAGTACTGGGAGTACGTCCTCAAGACCGAGCCGACAGAAGCACACATGCTCGGTGACTACCGCTATATCGACCAATTCGAGGATGGCAGCCGCGAAGCGGAGGACGCCGATATTGCGGCAAGGCGATCCTTTGTCCGGCGTGCACGTGAATTCGATATCTCTGAGTTGTCGTCGTCAGACCTCACCACTCTCGAGACTCTTGTCCACGTGGCGGAGACCAGTGCATCCGTTGCAGAAATGCGACAAGCCGAGTT
>CBETWC010000351.1:0-2408 GCA_965539925.1 uncultured bacterium | reverse complement strand
CCTTCATCTGGTGCGTCGGGCCATCCTCGAGTCGTGAGTGACCACGCTTTCCTGGCGGTCGACCTCTCAACTGAAGAGAGACATGCGCTTGCGGCTGCGCTGAGCGAAGCGAATCCGGGGAAGCGATTGCCGGGCCGCAGGGCACCGCCGGAGAATTGGCACATCACGCTCCGATTCCTGGGCGAGTGCACCGATCAGCAAGCTGAGCGGATCATGCATCGGCTCTCGGAGACGATCGATGTCGACGAGGGGAGTGTGTGGTGCGTTGACCTGGACGCTTTCCCGAAGAGATCGCGGGCTGGTGTGTTGTACGTGGTTGTCGAAGATCCCGACGACACTCTGGGGCGTCTTGCGATGTGGAGCGACGATGCCGCCGTGAGCGCTGGTTTCGAGCCGGAGGACCGCCCGTATGTTCCCCATCTCACCCTCACCCGGGCCCGTCCATCTGTGGACGTCAGCCACACCTTTCAGGCATGGGACGACTTCCGAGTGCGGATCGAAGTGCGAGCCGTCACGCTCTTCCGTACCCGCCGCACGAAAGAGGGCCTGCGCTATGAGCCCATGGATATCGTCACCCTTGTCTGAGGCGATCCACGCTTGAGCGAGCACGATTGTGTCGGTTCCGCCGATATGCTCGACATCGAACAGGTGTTCGGTTAGTCTTTCTGACGAACCACTTGAATGTCAACCGTGTGATTCGCGACGTAATCTGTCACATGCACTCGGTACCTTGACGGTAATCGATGAAAGGGAACGCAGATGGCCGACCAGCAGAGTGAACACGACAAGAACCTCGAGATAGCAATGTCCCAGATCGAGCGGCAGTTCGGCAAGGGCGCGATCATGCGTCTCGGTACTGACGAGATACGCCAGATCGCCGCTATCCCCACCGGCGCGTTGTCACTCGACCTTGCCCTTGGCATAGGTGGCGTGCCGCGCGGCCGGATCGTCGAGATCTTCGGTCCGGAGGCATCCGGGAAGACATCCCTTGCCCTGCACATCATTGCTGAGGCCCAGCGCAACGGCGGCACAGCCGCATTCATAGACGCCGAACATGCGCTGGATCCGCTCTACGCGAGAGCCATTGGCGTTGACATCGACGAACTGCTGATCTCCCAGCCGGATACCGGTGAACAAGCTCTCGAGATCACGGACATGCTGATCCGCTCGGGTGCGCTCGACGTCGTGGTCATCGACTCTGTCGCTGCTCTTGTACCGCGAGCCGAGCTCGAAGGCGACATGGGTGATGTCCACATGGGCCTTCAGGCCCGGTTGATGTCCCAAGCCCTCAGAAAGCTCGCGGGATCGATCAACCGTTCCAACACCACAGCGATCTTCATCAACCAGCTCCGAGAGAAGATCGGAGTGATGTTCGGATGCTTCCAGTACTCGACGCGCGTGACCCTTGCGGATGGCACCCAGGAGAAGATCGGGAAGATCGTCAACCAGAAGATGGATGTCGAGGTACTGGCCGTAGATCCCTCTACGGGCAAGGTGGAGCCCAAGAAGATCGTCAACTGGTTCGATAACGGCAACGCTGACCGATTCCTGCAATTCACCGTCTACAAGCCGGAGGGAAATGGACGAGCGCAGTTCGCGGCCACAGACCAGCACCTGCTCGCGACCCCTTCCGGCTGGAAGCGAGCCGATGAGTTCGAGGTTGGAGAGTCAGTTCTCATGCCTCTTCCTGTGTACTTGAACGATCAGCAACGACAACTGGTGCTTGGCGGGTTGATGGGCGACGGCTCCGTATCGCCCAAGCGGGACCACGGAGATGTCCGCGGTATCAAGTCGAGATTCCGATTCGGGCACGGTCCGAAGCAGAATGCCTATGCAGAGTGGAAGGCATCGTTGCTCGATGGTGTGCCACTGAGCATAAGCCCCCACTCCAAGGGTGGCCTGATGGTTGAGACGACGCCGCTCGCTGAGCTGGATGTGCTCAGAGATGCTGTTTATGTCGGTGGCAAGAAGGTATTCAGCTGGGACTACTTGAAAGAATTGACCCCCCTTGCACTCGCCATTTGGTACATGGATGACGGTGGATTCCAAGCGCGCCGTATCGACGGATCGGCCGGCCGATCTGAGATCTGTGTCGAGGCAATGGAGGCGTCCACTCGGACACGACTCGCATCTCTGCTGACGGACACCTATGGACTGTCCTGCAAGCTGATGCAGCACGCTGGGAACGACTTCATCGTGTTCGACAGGGATGGAACCGAAGCTCTTCACGATCTCGTCGCTCCATATGTGCCCGAATGTATGGAGTACAAGCTGCTGCAACACCACAGAGGTAAGTACTCGGTGACAGCGGTTCCGGCTGAGAAGTCGATGAAGATGTTCCCGGTCCCGATCGAGAGCATCACCGTCAAGCCCCCTACGAAGTCGTTGCGCAAATTCGACATCGAGGT